>NZ_ALNS01000001.1:0-221967 GCF_000286655.1 Enterobacter sp. SST3
GGCAGGTTCAGCTGCCGGTGACGCTGGTTACCCGCCATTCCAGCGCGCGCCGCGCGCCGCAGCAGGCCGAACGCGAGGATCTGGCGCAGCAGCTCAGAAGCCTGGCTCTCCTGGCCGAGCAGCTTGTCCGCAAATAAGACTTTTGTGATCGGACTCGCTACCCTGCGATTGAATGCTTTACCGTCGCAGAATGCTAGGGCATGTTAACCAAAATTGTGAGCGCTTCGCAAAGAGGTTACTATGTCCAACACATCCCCGCTGACCCTCAGCGACATCCTGGCCCGTCGGGACTGGGAAAGCCCCGGCGTTACCCAGTGGAACCGCCTGCCCGCACACGCGCCGTTGCACAGCTGGCGTAATGAATCTTCCGCCAGGGATGACGCTGGCTCCCTCAGCAGGCGCTCCCTCAACGGAATCTGGCGGTTTAGCTACTTTTCTGCTCCCGAGCGGGTTCCTGAGGCATGGGTCACTGAAGATGGCGCGGATGCCGTCGCGATGCCCGTGCCGTCGAACTGGCAGATGCAGGGGTTCGACACGCCCATCTATACCAATGTCACCTATCCCATCCCCGTTAACCCACCTTTTGTGCCGCAGGAAAACCCGACAGGTTGTTACTCGCTCACATTTGACGTGGATGACGCCTGGCTTCAGCGCGGGCAAACCCGAATTATTTTTGACGGCGTGAACTCGGCATTCCATCTGTGGTGCAACGGGCAGTGGATAGGCTATTCCCAGGACAGTCGATTGCCCGCCGAGTTTGACCTCTCGGCGGCATTACGCCCCGGGCAGAACCGCCTGGCGGTCATGGTCTTGCGCTGGTGCGACGGCAGCTATCTGGAAGATCAGGACATGTGGCGCATGAGCGGCATTTTCCGCGATGTCTCCCTGCTGCATAAGCCGGAGACGCACATTGCGGATTATCACGTGGTCACCGATCTGAATGCGGAGCTGGACCGCGCGGTGCTGAAAGTCGACGTCGCGCTGGCAGGCGCAGACTACCCGGAATGCGAGGTGGCGATCACGCTGTGGCGCAACGGTGAGCGGTGTGGCAGTACTACCCAACGGCCCGGATCTGCCATTGTGGACGAGCGCGGCAACTGGGCCGAGCGGTTAACGGCGGCGATCCCGGTTACAGCCCCGGCGTTATGGAGTGCAGAAACCCCGGAACTCTATCGTCTGACGATCGCGCTTTTGGATGCGCAGGGCAACGTACTGGAGACGGAAGCCTGCGATGTCGGCTTCCGCCGGATTGAAATCAGCAACGGCCTGCTGAAGCTCAACGGTAAACCGCTGCTGATCCGTGGGGTTAACCGGCACGAGCATCACCCGGAAAACGGCCAGGTGATGGACGAAGCGACGATGCGCCGCGATATCGAGATCATGAAGCAGCACAACTTCAACGCCGTTCGCTGCTCGCACTACCCGAACCATCCGCTGTGGTACCGGCTTTGCGATCGCTACGGGCTGTACGTCGTTGACGAGGCCAATATCGAAACCCACGGCATGGTGCCGATGAGCCGCCTTGCTGACGATCCGCGCTGGCTGCCCGCCATGAGCGAGCGCGTGACCCGCATGGTGCAGCGCGATCGTAATCATCCCTCAATCATCATCTGGTCGCTGGGCAATGAGTCCGGGCACGGTGCAAACCACGACGCACTCTACCGCTGGGTGAAATCCACGGATCCGACGCGTCCGGTGCAGTATGAAGGCGGCGGCGCGAACACGGCGGCGACCGATATTGTCTGTCCGATGTATGCCCGGGTCGATCAGGATCAACCCTTCCCGGCGGTGCCTAAATGGTCAATCAAGAAATGGATCGGCATGCCGGATGAAACGCGTCCGCTGATCCTCTGCGAATACGCCCACGCGATGGGAAACAGCTTCGGCGGATTCGCGAAATACTGGCAGGCGTTTCGCAGCCATCCTCGCCTGCAGGGGGGATTTGTCTGGGACTGGGTCGATCAGGCATTAACGAAGAAAGACGAAAATGGCAACGCGTTCTGGGCGTACGGCGGGGACTTTGGCGATAAGCCAAACGATCGACAGTTCTGCCTCAACGGCCTGGTCTTCCCCGATCGCACGCCGCACCCGGCGCTGTTCGAGGCGCAGCGCGCGCAGCAGTTCTTCACCTTTACGCGGGTCAGCACCTCTCCGCTGGTGATTGAGGTGCAAAGCGGGTACCTGTTCCGCCATACCGATAACGAAGTGCTGAGCTGGACGGTTGCCCGGGATGGGAAGGTACTGGCTTCGGGCGAGGTGACGCTGGCGATAGCCCCTGAAGGTGTTCAGCGTCTGGAGATCGCTCTGCCGGAATTGAAAGCCGAGCCGGGAGAAGTCTGGCTGAATGTTGAAGTGCGCCAGCCGCGGGCAACACCGTGGTCACCGGCTGACCATCGCTGCGCGTGGGAACAGTGGCTGCTTCCGTCTCCGCTGTTTGTCACACCGCCAGCCTCTGCGGGCGAGCCGCCGGTTTTGACGCAAAACGACCGCATCCTGGCGATCGCGCATGGTCAACAGCGCTGGCAGTTCGATCGCGCAACCGGAAACCTGGCTCAATGGTGGCGAAATGGCGTGGAAACGCTGATGTCGCCTCTGACGGATAACGTCAGCCGTGCGCCGCTGGACAATGATATTGGGGTGAGTGAAGCGACGAAGATCGATCCGAATGCCTGGGTTGAGCGCTGGAAAGCGGCGGGCATGTACGATCTTACCTCGCGCGTTCTGTACTGTGAGGCAGCGCAGCACGCAGACGAGGTGGTGGTCACAACCCAGCACGTCCTTGCGTATCGCGGCAACGCGCTGTTTCTGAGTCGTAAAACCTGGCGGGTGGACGATCGAGGAGTACTCCACGGCGATATTCAGGTGGATATTGCGTCTGATATCCCGGAACCCGCGCGCGTTGGCCTGAGCGTTCATCTCGCCGAAACGCCGGAAAACGTGTCCTGGCTGGGGCTGGGGCCGCATGAAAACTATCCGGACAGAAAGCTGGCGGCACAGCAGGGGCGCTGGACATTACCCCTGGCGGAGATGCATACGCCGTATATCTTCCCGACGGAAAATGGTTTGCGCTGTGATACGCGGGAGCTGGCGCTGGGAACGCATCAACTGAACGGCCGGTTCCATTTCTCGGTGAGCCGCTACGGCCAGCAGCAGCTGCGGGAGACAACCCATCACCATCTGCTGCGCGAAGAGCCTGGATGCTGGCTTAATCTCGATGCGTTCCATATGGGCGTGGGCGGTGACGACTCCTGGAGCCCCAGCGTCTCGCCGGAATTCCTCCTGCAGACACGCCAGCTTCGCTATACCTTCAGCTGGCAGCAGAACCCTTAACTAGTCCTGGAGATGCGGCCACAGAGTGTGGCCGCAGGCTTACGCCAGAATGCCGCTCAGGCCATGCAGGCTCATATAAATCCCTACCACGGTAATCAGCGCAGCGGAGATCCACGGTGCTTTACGGGAGAATTCGCTAAACCCGGGCCAGCGTTTGGTCGCGTGCTTGAGGCTCAAGGCGGCAATCGCGCCGGAAGCGACAAGCGTTAACGCCAGACCAATGCTAAAGCTGAACACCAGCGTCGCGCCGAGGGCGAAATGCTTCAGCTGCAGGCAGATCAGCAGAACGGTAATGGACGCCGGGCAGGGGATAAGCCCGCCGGTCAGGCCAAACATCACGATCTGTCCGGTGGTGACGTTTTGGCCGCTGAAGCGCCGGTTAATATCCTGCGCATGCGCGCGCTGGTGGGCGTCCTGCCACTCTTCTTCAACCAGCGGGTGTTCGTGGTGGTGATGTTCATGATGATGGCCATGGTCATGGTCATGGTGGTGGTGATGATCATGGTCGTGATGATGATCGTGTGGCTGGCTCTCTTTCCAGGTTCGCCACGCCATCCACAGGGCGATCGCAACGATCAATACCCCTGAGATCAGCTGGAACCAGGGTTCAGACGTATGCGCATCCCATCCCCGACCAAACCATAAACCCGCCATGGCGATAATCCAGACTACTGCCGTATGCGAAAGCGTGGCTGCCAGGCCGAGCAGGACCGCCTGTTTCAGCGTGCCGCGGATAGCCACGATAAAGGCGGCCATCATGGTTTTTGAGTGACCCGGCTCCAGGCCATGTAGTGCACCGAGCAGGATAGCGCTGGGAACAAACAGCCAGGCATTACCCTGCTGCAGGAGTGAGGCGAAATCGTTCATTGAAATTTCCGGAGTGGAAGCGTGCGCAAATAGTACTCCCCCCCAGTAGATTAATACTACCCCCCAGTAGAAAAATACTCAGGGGGAGTAGAGCGTGATATACTCTAAAAGCCAAAACTGAGGGAGACAGAGATGTCACATACCGTTCGCGACAAGAAGATGTTACTGACTCGCCTGAAGAAAATTCAGGGGCAGAGCACCGCGCTCGAAAAAATGCTCAACAGCGAACACGAATGCGCCGAGGTGTTACAGCAGCTGGCGGCGATCCGTGGAGCGGTCAACGGCATGATGATGCAGGTGATTGAAGGGCACCTTACCGATCACGTGGTGAAAGAGCCCGAAGAGGCGCAGCGTGAAGCCGATCTTGGCGTGGTGCTGCAGGTGATGAAATCCTACCTTAAGTAGCGTGCGTGCCGAGGTTATTCTCTGCCCAAAGAATAAATTCCGTCTTTGGTAGCGCTTTGCTGTAGTACCAGCCCTGTCCGTACTGCACGCCGTGCTGGTGCAGCCAGGCGAGCTGCCCGGCGGTCTCGACGCCCTCCGCCACCATTGCCAGCTTCAGCGACTTCGCCATTTCAATAATGTGCGGCGTCACGTTTTTATACTCCAGCGCATCCACGAACGATTTATCAATTTTTAGCGTGTCGACATCCAGATCCTGCAGATAGCTCAGGCTGGAATAGCCCGTACCAAAATCATCAATATAGACAGGGTGCCCCGAACGGCGGAATGCGGCGATAGCCGGCGCGCTGATTTTGGGATCGGCAAAGCCGCGCTCGGTGACCTCAAGGGCGATTTGGCCTGGGTGGACCTTCCATTTGTTCAGCAAGTGACTCAGCAGCGGCGGCAGCGTGCCGGAGGTCAAATCGGCGGGCGCGAGGTTGATGGAGATATGCTGATCGGGGTGAAGATGCAGCCAGCTGCCCATATCCTCGAACACCTTTTCGATAACGAGCTGCGTCAGCTGGGAGATAAGCCCGGTTTGTTCAGCAAGAGGGATAAAAATATCAGGTGAGAGGCTGCTTCCGTCCGGCTGCGGCCAGCGCGTCAGCGCCTCTGCGCCGACAATTTTTCCGCTACACAGCGCCACGATGGGCTGATAGTGAACCACAAAATCGCGGCTGTTAATGGCATCAAGCAGGCGGTTGCGCGGCGACTGGATGCGACGCAGTATCCGCAGGACAAAGAGCGCGGCAAGCAGGCTTATCAGGATGCCGAAGGGCAGCCACAAAAGCAGCTGCCGGTGCCAGGTTTCAGCCAGCGGTTTGAGCGTAGCCCATGCAACGACGGTAAACCCCAGTTCAGGGACGGGCTTCATAACGTACATTGAACCGTCGTACTGTATGCTGGTCATCTCCTGACCCATGATCATGTCACGGATATGCGGATCGAGCGTATTGCTGCTGGCAAAGATGCGGCGTGTGGTATTTCCTACCAGGGCAGCATCAATCGCTATCTCGCCGAAGGGGATCACATCCACAAGCGAGGCCGGATCGACCAGAACCAGGTAATGACCTTGCCCCAGTACGGCCATGTAGCGATGAAACCCCAGATCGTTTTGCGTGGTCAGCCATGCGCTGTAACCATCTTCGGTAACGCGCATCGGCGGGGGGAAAGGGGCGGCATGGCTGGTTTGTTCAAGAGAGGAGCAGAGTGGCCTGAGGTTGTCGATATAAATCACTTCCTGCACATATCGCCACGAGAAAGCGACCCGTCGCATCTCCCTTAACTGCAGGGGGCTGCACGGCACGCCCTCAAAGGCCTGCAGATGATTGAGCGCTTCCTTCGCCTGATCCACGACCTTGTCGGTACGTATCAGCACGCGTGAGGCATAGTTATCCAGCGCATCGACAAATTTATCTTCCGCCTGACGATGAGCCAGCCAGATGCTCAGGCAAATGGGGACCAGCACGGAAAAGATAAGTATGCCAGTCACCAGACTGACCAGATGTCGGGTTTTCATGCTGTCGTTTCCTTCCTCGTATACCCGTTCCTGAGCACTGAGTTCCCTGCCTGAAGAGAAAGATTTTACCGCGAAATGATATAGTTATAGCACGTGGGTGGCGTGGTTTTCATTTTATCTCAGGTAAACCAGAAAATATCGTCAGAAGGAAGGGGTTGTTTTTTTAACCTGGCCTGGATATTATTTTGTTATGTTATAACAAAACATAAGGGATTTACGATGAAACCAAACATCCATCCAGCGTATCGCACGGTGGTATTCCACGACACCAGCGCGAATGAATACTTCAAAGTCGGCTCAACCATTAAGACCGACCGCGAAATTGAACTCGACGGTGAAACGTATCCATACATCACCATCGAGGTTTCTTCAAAATCGCACCCGTTTTATACCGGTAAGCAGAAAACGTTCTCCACGGACGGCAGCGCAGCGCGCTTCCGCAAGCGTTTTGGCGGTTTTCTCAATGCGAAGCGGGGCTAACCATGCAGGTACTTAACTCATTGCGCAGTGCAAAACAGCGTCACCCGGATTGCCAGATAGTCAAACGCAAGGGACGCCTGTACGTGATTTGCAAATCCAATCCGCGCTTTAAGGCGGTGCAGGGCCGTAAAAAAAGACGCTAAACGCGCGTTTCTCGCCAGCTTTCCAGGGATCTTTTCTGTTTGCCATCGGCAGTAAAATTGTCGGTGGCAAGCCAGCTTTCAAAGGCGTTTGCCAGCGCCGGCCACTCTTTGTCGAGAATCGAAAACCAGTCGGTATCCCGGTTATGACCTTTTATGACCAGCGCCTGACGAAAACGCCCCTCAAACTGAAAACCCAGACGCAGTGCCGCTTTGCGGGAAGGCTCGTTCAGACTATTGCACTTCCACTCATAACGCCGGTAGCCCAGGGTATCGAACACATATCGCATTAGCAGATATTGCGCCTCTGTTGACATGGGCGTGCGGCTTAAAAGAGGCGAGAAGTGAACGTGCCCCACCTCCACGACCCCGTTTTTAGGATCAATCCGCATCAGGGACAGCGTCCCGACCGGAGACCGGGTCTGGTTATCGATAACGGTAAAGTGTATGGGGTCGGATAACTCGCTTACGCTCGCCACCCATTCGGCAAATTCCTCTGCGGTAGCGTCGGGTTCACGCAGCAGCCACGTCCAGCTGCGCGTATCTTCAGCCAGGGAATAGGCGGAAAACAGCGCGTAGGCATGCTCCACGCGCAGCGGTTCAAGCCGACAAAAGCGTCCATGAAGCACGACCCGGGACGGGTGCTGACGAGGCTGCCAGTCGCTAAGCGCTTCGCCTACTGGCTGTCCGAACTGATTGAATGTCTTCATCTTAATTTCCGTGACGTTGAAAAGAGTTCCAGACTAGTGAATTGCTGGTTCCTTAAAAAGAACCACTGCGCTATGTTTTGATGGTGCCACGAGGAGGCGAGATGAATATACCGGGTGATGAATTTTATACCTTGCTCAATGCTGCCCTGCAAAAACGTGGGGAAGAGACGCGCCAGCGCGCGCTTTATCTTGCTTTAAGGGAGGCCATACTGTGCGGAAGGCTACTGTCCGGCAGCCAGCTTCCCGGTTCGCGAACGCTGGCTCAGCAGCTCTCCCTTTCCCGCAATACCGTCAATGCGGCGCTGGACCAGCTCACGCTGGAAGGGTATTTGCAGCGTAACCGCCAGGGAACGCGGGTGGCACAGCTCGCTCACCGCTCTGTCGCCCGTACATTGCCGGACCCTGCCATCAGGCTCGCCCGGCGGGTCGGCCTGCTGCCAGCGCCCGTGCCCCGGGACACGCCGGTGCTGGCGTTTACCCCGGGAACCCCGGCTATCAACTATTTTCCGCTACCGCTGTGGCGGCGATTGTACGATCGCGTGATGCGCGAGGAGGGAAGTGCCCTGCTAGGGTATGGCGACCCGGCCGGTGAACCGTCGCTGCGGGCAGCAATTGCCCGACACCTCGCCCTGTCCCGCGGTATCGACTGCGACGCCGGCCAGATAGTGATAACGGAAGGGGCGCTTGAGGGGGTTAACCTGTGCACCATGCTGTTGAGTGAGCCTGGCGATGTCGCGTGGGTGGAAAACCCCGGCTATAGCGGGGCAAAGAGCGCGTTTGTTAAAACAGGCCTGACCATGACGGGAATCCCTGTTGATGACGAGGGAATGTGCTGGGAAGGACGGGATGCGCCTGCTCCCTCGCTGATTTTTACCTCACCTTCACACCAGTTCCCCTACGGAAGCGTGCTCAGTGCCCGGCGACGTCTGGCGCTGCTGGAGCTCGCCCGGCAGCAGAACGCGTGGATCATTGAAGACGATTACGACAGCGAATTCCGTTATGCCGGTGAGCCTGTGCCCGCGATGCTGGGGATGGTCAACAACGCGCCCGTGGTTTATCTGGGAACATTCAGTAAAACGCTGTTTCCGTCGCTCAGAATGGGGTTCATGGTCTTGCCGCCAGCGCTGGCGAAAGCGGCTCGCCCGGCCATCGGCTCGCTGTTGCGGGGCGGGCATCGTGCCGAACAGCGTACGCTGGCGCTGTTCATTGAAGAAGGCCACTATGCCCGTCATCTTGCCGCCATGCGTCGGCTCTATCGTAAGCGATACCGCCAGCTGCGGGAGGTGCTGGGGGCAGAGCTTCACACGCCGCACCGTATACTGGCCGGTGAAGGCGGGATGCATCTGACGCTGGCGATAGACGATATTGACGATCAGACGCTGGTGGCGCAGGCGAGGGCGTTTCAGCTGGCACCCGCTGCACTGAGCGGGTATTACCTGGAGGCGAAGCAGGGGCAAACCGGTCTGGTTTTAGGTTACGGTAACACCTCTGCTTCGCAGTTTGCGCCGGGGATCCGGCGTCTGCAGGCGTTAATTACGCAGCAGCAGGGCGCGAAAGGGTAAAGACATCATAGAAAGAGAGCTGGCCTTTGGTGGAGACCATTTTCTGCAGCTTCTCTTTTTGCGCTGTTTCAACGGCCGGAGAGTGCATGATGCTGTCGATCAGCTCCGTAGGCACGAAACGTGTGTTATACCATTCACCGTTGTAGCAGACCCGGAAATCGAGAACGTCGATATCTTCGTAACGGTAGCGCGGATTCACGTCGAAAAAGAAAAAGGCGTTAAAGACCACAAACAGCACAACCAGCAGCCAGACGGAGTCCACCAGCGTTTCGGACTTCAGCATCACAATCAGCGTCGCCAGCCAGGCGGCATACATGGCGACAAACAGTCCAGGATGTTTGCGAATAAAGCTAATGCTAAAGCGCGGGCGATTGTCGCGCTTTTCGCGGAGGTTAAGATCGTCGATGGTGGCGGTAAGCAGGCGCTGTATCTCGGTCATTTTTTGCCTTCATAAGAGTTGACAATACAGGGTGTCTGCCAATTTTAGGGGAGCCATCGGGCTGAAAAAAGTAACAGTCAGGCGCTAAAAGACCATAACAGTTGGCTCCCCGCGCCCTTATAAAGTTTTGATGATTTTTGCCGGATTGCCGCCCACGACGACGTTAGCCGGGACGTCTTTTGTCACCACGGCGCCGGAGGCCACCACCACATTATCACCGATCGTGACGCCAGGGTTAATGACCGCCCGGCCACCAATCCAGACATTATTCCCAATGTTGACCGGTTTCCCAAACTCCACGCCGCTGTTCCGTTCCTCTGCATCCAGCGGGTGGGTGGCCGTATAAATGTGCACACCCGGCGCGAGCATACAGTTATCGCCGATACGAACAGGGCAGACATCCAGCATCACGCAGTCGAAGTTCGCGTAAAAGTTTTTGCCCAGATAAATATTGTATCCGTAGTCGCAGCGGAAGCTCGGTTCTATATAAGCGCCTTCGCTTTGCCCCAGAAGTTCCGCCAGGATATTCTGGCGTTCTGTTTTTTCATCGGGCGCGGTGTGGTTATAGCGGTAAACCAGATGGCGGGCCCGCAGTCGGTCGGCCCGTAACGTCTCATCGCCGGGGCGATAATGTTCACCGGCAATCATCTTCTGTTTTTCTACGCTCATAGGAAACCTCTCTGGAAATGATTACCGCAGGGTAATCGGAACAGGTCGAGAGGGGAACGTTCCCGAAAAGCCGATGTGACTGTCGTCACAACATTGTTGCTGATGAACACGTTTTACACGGAGACCTGGCCTGGGCACAGGGAACAAAACGGGATAGGTAAAAAACTCAGAACGTGGCGTAGAACTCTACAGACACCCTTCAAAGATTAACGGACAAATTTCCATACAGAAGTAGGGATTTTGTCATACAACTTATTCATGGTCAGCTCAGCAAGACGATGGTCAGCGGCTGAATAAAATACGGCCAGTTCATTATCAGAAAGCTCGTATTTATTCTTTTCAATCACGCGTTCGAGGGTGTCAATTGACTGACAACGTCGTAAGCGCATCAAATAATCGATTTTTGTGAGTGGTTTATCAGACATAAATTCACCTTAGTAATTGTAATAATTTTAACAGGAAAGGCTAACCGGGTTAGCTCTGCTCACGTTGACGAAACAGCGGAATAGCCGGTTTCCCGATTTACGCCATTTTTGCAAATCCTGGGCGTTAATGCCGTAACTACTGAACAACATAAAGGTGTCGTCCAGGTATTCATCAATTTGCTCAATGAGCTTATTATCTTCATTGTACTTAATTTTATAATTAAGTGCGAAGGTTGCGATATGCTCTATCAGCTCATTCAACTGTAAATTGATGGCAGACGTTGGGTCGTTTACCCAGCCATGGTTGCTTTCATCAAGGTTGGCAAGGCAGTCATGGTACAAGGATTCGCAGAGAAATTTCAACTGCGCGATATCATGCCTTTTTGGCGAGTACTCGTCCATAGCGCATCCCCTTCTGAGTGATTTCTTACTCACCGAACATCATTGTCGGGATGGATACAACTGACTTAGCTACATGAGTGCTGTGTTCCTGATAACCTAACTATAAGCCACTCCTTCCTGGATTTCATCGCGCTATTACGAAAAATTACAAATAAAACCGTAGACTGCTAGCATGTACGCAATGTTCCACCCTGGACACCCCTTTTTTATCCAAATTAACGCGCTGTTTTATCGCTTCCTTACGTTTCATTGGCTTAGCAAAAATGGCGAGAAAAGTTCAGATTCGAACTTCACGTTGTCAGAACTTCTTATTAGGAATATTCCTAATAACTTAAGCGGGGAAATGAAATTAAAAAAATCCTGAATTCACCGATTAAGTTATCAGTTAATTATGATATGTCTAATTAAGATGGCAGAAAATAAATTGAATCACAATAAGCGTAATTTATGATTTTTTCTGAAAATGAAAAAGGCCGCTAATGCGGCCTTTTTATCATGTGAAACCGGTATCAGTGAGGTTCTACCGAATGCGCGTGTTCAACATCTTCATTCTTACGGCTGAAGCGGCGGCGAACCACCACGAAGAACACCGGTACGAAGAAGATAGCGAGTACGGTTGCGGTGATCATACCCCCCATAACGCCCGTACCGACCGCGTTCTGCGCACCGGAGCCCGCACCGGAGCTGATAACCAGCGGCAGTACGCCGAGGATAAACGCCAGTGACGTCATCAGGATTGGGCGCAGACGCATACGAACAGCCTCAAGCGTCGCCTCAATAAGACCTTTGCCTTCTTTCTCCATCAGATCTTTGGCGAATTCAACGATAAGTATCGCGTTCTTCGCCGACAAGCCAATGGTTGTCAGCAGGCCTACCTGGAAGTACACGTCGTTGGTCAGTCCGCGGAACGTTGCCGCAAGCAGCGCACCGATAACCCCGAGCGGTACCACCAGCATAACGGAGAACGGAATTGACCAGCTCTCGTACAGCGCTGCCAGACACAGGAAGACGACGATCAGTGAAATCGCGTACAGGGCAGGGGCCTGGTTACCGGACAGACGTTCCTGATAGGACATCCCGGTCCAGTCGTAGCCAACACCCGAAGGCAGTTTACTCGCCAGCTCTTCCATCAGGTTCATGGCTTCACCGGTGCTTCGGCCCGGCGCAGCCTGACCCAGGATCTCCATTGATGGCAGACCGTTATAGCGTTCCAGACGCGGCGAACCGTATTCCCAGCGTGACGTTGAGAATGCCGAGAACGGTACCATCTGACCATTGCTGCCGCGCACGAACCAGCTGTTGATATCGTTTGGCAACATACGGTACTGCGCCTCGGACATCACGTACACTTTCTTCACGCGACCGCGGTCGATGAAGTCGTTAACGTAGCTACCGCCCCAGGCGGCGCCCAGCGTGGTATTGATGTCACTGATGGACACGCCCAGCGCCTGAGCTTTCTCCTGGTCGATGTCGATTTTGTACTGCGGCGTATCTTCCAGGCCATTTGGACGCACGCCGACCAGCAGGTCAGGGTGCTTAGCCACTTCGCCAAACAGCTGGTTACGCGCCTGCGTCAGTTTTTCGTGACCCAGACCGCCCTGGTCAATCAGCTGGAAGTCGAAGCCGGTCGCGGTACCCAGTTCAACAATCGCCGGCAGGTTGAAGGCGAACACCATCGCATCTTTAATCTGCGAGAAGGTGCCCATCGCACGGCCGGTAATGGCTTCAACCTTGTTCTCTTTGCCCGGACGTTCAGACCAGTCTTTCAGAGAAACGAAGGCGATACCGGTGTTCTGACCACGACCCGCAAAGCCAAAGCCGTTAACCGCAAACACGGATTCAACGTTGTCTTTCTCTTTGGTGAGGTAGTAGTCCGTCACTTCGTCCAGCACTTTCTGGGTACGCTCTTGCGACGCACCCGCAGGAAGCTGTGCCATCGTCAGGAACACGCCCTGGTCTTCATCCGGCAGGAACGAGCTGGGCAGACGAACGAACAGGATCGCCATCCCCGCCACGATGATGATATAGAGCAGCAGGTAACGACCGGTGCTGCGCAGGATGTTGCCCACGCTGTCGGTGTAGTGGTGCGTGCTCTTATCAAACATGCGGTTAAACCAGCCGAAGAACCCTTTATGCTCGCCATGACCGCCTTTCTGAATCGGCTTCAGCATGGTGGCACACAGCGCAGGCGTCAGGATCAATGCGACCAGTACCGACAGCGCCATCGCGGAAACGATGGTAATCGAGAACTGACGGTAAATCGCACCGGTAGAGCCGCCGAAGAAGGCCATCGGGATAAATACCGCAGACAGTACCATCGCGATACCAACCAGCGCGCCCTGGATCTGACCCATTGATTTACGGGTGGCTTCCTTCGGCGGCAGACCCTCTTCCGCCATCACGCGCTCGACGTTCTCTACCACGACGATGGCATCATCCACCAGCAGGCCGATGGCAAGCACCATCCCGAACATCGTCAGGGTGTTTATCGAGAAGCCAAAGGCCGCGAGGATAGCAAAGGTCCCCAGCAGAACGACCGGAACGGCGATGGTTGGGATCAGCGTCGCGCGGAAGTTTTGCAGGAACAGATACATGACCAGGAACACCAGGATGATCGCTTCTGCCAGCGTTTTAACCACTTCGTGAATCGAAATTTTAACGAATGGCGTGGTGTCGTACGGATAAACGATCTTCAGGCCTGACGGGAAGTACGGTTCCATTTTCTTCAGTTCTGCACGGATCGCCGTGGCGGTATCCAGGGCGTTCGCGCCTGTCGCCAGTTTGATACCCAGACCGGAAGCCGGTTTACCGTTGAACTTCGCGATGATGTCGTAGTTCTCACCGCCCAGCTCGACTTTCGCCACGTCGCGCAGGCGAACCTGCGAGCCGTCCTGATTCACTTTCAGCAGAATTTTGCTGAACTCATCCGCGGAGGTCAGACGGGTTTGCGCGATGATCGAGGCGTTAAGCTGCTGGCCCTTCACCGGCGGCGTACCGCCTAACTGACCGGCTGCCACCTGGGCGTTCTGCGCTTTAATGGCGTTAATCACGTCAACCGGCGTCAGCTGGAAGTTGTTCAGCTTGTTCGGATCCATCCAGATACGCATTGCGTACTGAGAACCGAACAGCTGCACGTCACCCACACCGGACGTACGGCTGATGGCGTCCTTCATGTTGGCGCCCACGTAGTCGGAAATATCCTCCTGCGTCATGGTGCCGTTGGTGTTGATAACGCCGACAACCATCAGGAAGCTACTGGACGATTTCTCGACGCTCACGCCCTGCTGTTGTACTTCCTGCGGCAGCAGCGGCATCGCCAGCTGCAGTTTGTTCTGCACCTGAACCTGCGCAATGTCAGCATCCGTACCTGACTCGAAGGTCAGGGTGATCTGAACTGTACCGGTAGAGTCACTGTTTGAGGACATGTACATCAGGTTATCGATACCGTTCATGTTCTGTTCGATAACCTGAGTGACGGTGTCCTGCACCGTTTTTGCATCAGCCCCTGGGTAGGTCGCGGAAATCGTCACCGCCGGTGGCGCAATCGTTGGATATTGCGCGACAGGCAGCTTCAGGATCGCAAGTCCCCCGGCCAGCATGATGATAATGGCGATCACCCACGCAAATATGGGGCGATCGATAAAGAAATTAGGCATGTCTTAACGGCTCCTGTTTAAGTTAAGACTTGGTTTGTTCTGACTGGCCAGCGGCCGAAGCTTGTTGTTTATCGTCAGATGTCACTTCCTGTGCTTTAACCTGCGCGCCAGGACGAACTTTTTGCAAACCAGTAACAATCACGCGATCGCCATCTTTCAGACCTTCCGTCACCAGCCATTTATCCCCAATCGCCTGGGTGGCGGTGATATTGCGCATTTCGACTTTGTTATCAGCCCCAACAACCAGTGCGCTCGCATCGCCGCGTGGCGTACGGGTCACACCCTGCTGTGGAACCAGAAGGGCGGTTGGATTCGTTCCTTCTTCCAGACGTGCGCGAACGAACATACCTGGCAGCAGATTTTTGTCAGGGTTCGGGAAAATCGCACGTAAGGTGATGGAACCGGTGGTCTGGTCGACCGTCACGTCAGAGAATTCCAGCGTCCCTTCCTGCGGGAACTTGATACCGTCGTTGGTAATCAGCTCCACTTTGGCTTTGCCGTTTTCCTGTTTCAGGGTGCCGTTAGCCAGCTCCTGTTTCAGGCGCAGGAAATCATTGCTGGACTGCGTGACGTCAACATAGATCGGATCGAGCTGCTGCACGGTCGCCAGCGCAGTGGTCTGACCGTTCTGCACCAGAGCCCCTTCCGTGACGGAAGATTTACCAATACGACCGCTGATAGGGGAGGTCACTTTGGTATAGGCCAGGTTAATGCGCGCGGTTTCGACGGCCGCTTTGGCTGCCACCACGGCGGCGTTAGCCTGCTGGGCATCCGCCAGGGCGGTATCGTAATCCTGCTGACTGATGTACTTGGTACCGAGCAGTTTTTGATAGCGGTTCAGCGTCAGCTGGGCAATTTTAGCCGCGGCCTGTGCTTTAGCCAGATCGCCTTTCGCGCTTTCATAAGACGCCTGATAGGTTGCGGGATCAATCTGATACAGAGACTCACCGGCCTGCACATCACCGCCTTCGGTGAAGTTGCGTTTCAGGATAATGCCGCTAACCTGAGGACGCACTTCCGCAATGCGGTAAGCATTTGTACGGCCGGGTAATTCGGTGGTGATTTGTAGAGGTTCAGATTTGAGCGTCACAACGCCTACTTCTGGCGCCTGCTGAGCTCCTTGTTGAGCCGGTTTGTCGTCACATCCTGTTAGCGCTAAGCTGCCTGAAAGCATCAGAACGACCGCCAGAGGCGTTAACCCTCTGTTTTTGTTCATATGTAAACCTCGAGTGTCCGATTTCAAATTGATCAAGGGTCCTGAGTCTAAAACCCATTGCTGCGTTTATATTATCGTCATGCTATGGTACATACATTCACAAATGTATGTAAATCTGACTCCTGTAAATTCACTCACCTATGGCACGAAAAACTAAACAACAAGCGCTGGAAACCCGACAACATATTCTGGATGTGGCGATACGTTTGTTCTCGCAGCAAGGTGTTTCAGCAACCTCGCTGGCGCAAATTGCTCAGGCCGCCGGTGTGACGCGAGGAGCGATTTACTGGCATTTTAAAAACAAGTCAGATCTGTTCAGTGAAATCTGGGAGCTTTCAGAGTCCAGCATTAGCGATCTCGAGAGTGAGTATCGGGCAAAATTCCCAGACGATCCACTCTCAGTATTGAGAGAAATATTAGTATATATCCTTGAAGCAACGGTAGTTGAAGAACGTCGCAGATTAATGATGGAGATTATTTTTCATAAATGCGAGTTCGTGGGCGAGATGGCGGTCGTGCAGCAGGCGCAACGAAGCCTCAGTCTGGAAAGCTACGACCGTATTGAGCACAACCTGAACCTCTGTATGGAGGCAAAACTGCTACCGGCCAATCTGTTGACCCGTCGGGCGGCGATTCTGATGCGCAGCTACATTTCTGGTCTGATGGAAAACTGGCTTTTTGCACCGCAATCGTTTGATCTTAAAGCGGAAGCTCGCAGCTACGTGGCGATTTTACTGGAAATGCTACAGCTTAGCCCGACGCTGCGCAGCGACGCGCCTTCGCTAACGGCCTGACCCCTTTCCAGGATTTATCTCAGAGGCTTACGTTCGCGCTATTCTGCATCTGACGAGCGTGATATTCTTCACGCCGGACTATTTTCAGTCATCTTCTGACATCATTCACAACTATGCTGCCCATCAATCGCTCGCAACATCCTGTTTTTGCATTGCTCTTTGCGATGCTGTTTTTCTTCGCCACGGCGCCGCTGACCTGGGCCCGCGCCGATAACAGCAACGATATTCCCACGCGTGCTGACGTTCAGTCGCAGCTCGACACGCTGAACAAACAAAAAGAACTCTCTCCTCAGGAAAAACTGACGCAGCAGGACCTGACGGAAACGCTGGAAACGCTGGATAAAATTGAACGCGTTAAGGCTGAAACCGCCCAGCTTCGTCAGAAGGTGGCGCAGGCCCCTGAAAACATGCGCAAAGCGACGGAGTCGCTGAATGCCCTGAGTGACGTTGATAACGACAACGAAACGCGCAAAACGCTCGCCACGCTCTCCTTACGCCAGCTGGAATCGCGCGTCGCCCAGTTGCTCGACGATCTGCAAACCGCGCAGTCCGATCTCGCGACCTACAACAGCCAGCTTGTCTCCCTGCAAACCCAGCCCGAGCGCGTGCAAAATGCGATGTATACCGCGTCTCAGCAGCTGCAGCAGATCCGCAACCGCCTGAACGGCACGACGGTGGGCGAAGGCACGCTGCGCCCGACGCAGCAAACCCTGCTGCTGGTTCAGCAGTCGTTGCTCAATGCGCAGATCGAACAGCAGCGTAAAAGCCTGGAAGGGAATACGGTGCTGCAGGACACTCTGCAGAAACAGCGTGATTACGTCACCGCGAACATTAATCGTCTGGAGCATCAGCTTCAGCTTTTGCAGGAGGCGGTTAACAGCAAACGCCTGACCCTGACGGAAAAAACCGCCCAGGAGGCCGTATCCCCTGACGAAACCGCCCGTATTCAGGCCAACCCGCTGGTAAAACAGGAGCTTGAGGCTAACCATCAGCTTAGCCAGCGCCTGATACTGGCGACGGAAAACGGCAACTCGCTGGTTCAGCAAAATATCAAGGTGAAGAACTGGCTGGATCGCGCCCTGCAGGCGGAACGCAACATCAAAGAGCAGATCGCGGTCCTGAAGGGCAGCCTCCTGCTGTCGCGTATTCTCTACCAGCAGCAGCAGACGCTTCCGTCCGCCGACGAGCTGGAGGACATGACCAACCGCATTGCGGATTTACGTCTGGAGCAGTTTGACGTCAACCAGCAGCGCGATGCCCTTTTCCAGAGCGATACCTTTGTCGCCAAAATTGAAGAGGGGCATTCCAGCGACGTGAACCCGGAAGTGCACGACGCGCTGCTCCAGGTCGTGGATATGCGTCGCGAGCTGCTGGACCAGCTCAATAAACAGCTGGGTAACCAGCTGATGATGGCCATTAACCTGCAAATCAACCAGCAGCAGCTGGTGAGCGTCTCGAAAAGTCTGCAGGAGATCCTGACCCAGCAGATTTTCTGGGTAAACAGCAACAAGCCGATGGACTGGGACTGGGTTAAATCCTTCCCTGAGACGCTGAAAACGCAGATTAAGAGCATGAAGGTCACCGTAAACTGGGAGAAAGCCTGGCCTGCGGTAATGATTGCTTTTCTGGCCGGTTTGCCGCTGTTGCTGATTGCCGGTCTCATCCGCTGGCGTCTGGGCTGGCTGAAAAAATACCAGGCGAAGCTGGCCTCCGAAGTAGGGCAGCTGCGCAACGATAGCCAGCTCCATACGCCAAAAGCGATTCTGATTGACCTTATTCGCGCCCTGCCGGTGTGCCTGATTATTCTGGCCGTGGGTCTGATTCTGCTCACTATGCAGCTCAACGTCAGCGATCTGCTGTGGGCGTTCAGTAAAAAACTGGCGCTGTTCTGGCTGGTGTTTGGCCTGTGCTGGAAGGTACTGGAAAAAGACGGCGTGGCGGTGCGTCATTTCAACATGCCAGCGCAGCTGACCAGCCACTGGCGTCGTCAGATCGTGCGCATCAGCCTGGCGCTGCTGCCGCTGCACTTCTGGTCGGTTGTCTCTGAGCTTTCCCCGCTGCATCTGATGGATGACGTGCTGGGCCAGCTGGTCATCCTGCTGAACCTGCTGCTGATTGCGATCCTGATGTGGCCGATGTGTCGCGACAGCTGGCGTGATAAAGAGTCCCACAATATTCGTCTGGCCACCGTGACGGTGTTGGCGATCATTCCGCTGGCGCTGATGGTGCTGACGGCGACGGGCTACTTCTATACCACGCTGCGCCTGTCCGGGCGCTGGATTGAAACGGTCTATCTGGTGATCGTCTGGAACCTGCTCTATCAGACCGTACTGCGCGGCCTGAGCGTGGCGGCGCGCCGCATTGCCTATCGCCGCGCCATCGCGCGTCGTCAGCATCAGGTGAAAGAGGGGGCCGAAGGCGCTGAGCCGCAGGAAGAGCCGACCATCGCGCTGGAGCAGGTTAACCAGCAGACGCTGCGTATCACCATGCTGGTGATGATCGCCCTGTTTGCGGTGATGTTCTGGGCGATCTGGTCCGATCTTATTACCGTTTTCGCCTATCTCGACAGTATTACCCTCTGGCAATACAACGGAACCGAAGCCGGCGCGGCGGTCATGAAAAGCGTGACCATGGGCAGCCTGCTGTTTGCGCTGGTGTCGTCGGTGGTGGCCTGGGCGCTGATCCGCAACCTGCCAGGCCTGCTCGAAGTGCTGCTCCTGTCACGTTTGAATCTTCGCCAGGGGGCGTCCTACGCCATTACCACGATCCTCAACTACGTCATCATCATTGTCGGAGCGATGACGGTCTTTGGCTCGCTTGGCGTCTCGTGGGATAAACTGCAGTGGCTGGCGGCGGCCCTCTCGGTCGGTCTTGGTTTTGGCCTGCAGGAGATCTTCGGTAACTTTGTGTCCGGCCTGATCATCCTGTTCGAACGTCCGGTACGTATCGGGGATACCGTCACCATCGGCACGTTCTCGGGAACGGTCAGCAAGATCCGCATTCGTGCCACCACCATCACCGACTTCGATCGCAAAGAGGTGATCATCCCGAACAAAGCGTTCGTGACCGAGCGTCTGATCAACTGGTCGCTTTCCGATACGGTGACGCGCGTGGTGATCCGCCTGGGCGTGGCCTATGGATCGGATCTGGATAAGGTGAAAGAGGTGCTGCTGAAGGCGGCGTCTGAGCATCCGAAAGTGATGCACGATCCGGCCCCGGCGGTCTTCTTCACCACCTTTGGGCCGAGTACGCTGGATCACGAGCTGCGTTTATACGTGCGTGAACTGCGTGACCGCAGCTACACGGTGGATGAGCTTAACCGCTCTATCGATCGTCTGTGCCGTGAAAACGATATTAATATCGCCTTCAACCAGCTTGAGGTTCACCTGCGTAACGAGAAAGGTGATGAGCATACGGAAGTGAAGCGCGACATTAAGGGCGACGACCCGACTCCGGCTTAATCTATTTTCCCTCTCCCCTCTGGGGAGAGGGCAGGGTGAGGGGGAAGTTTCCCCTCAAAATCCCGCCGCACAATCTCCAGCGCCTTAAGCACCGTCTCGGCGGGGATCTCATGATTCTCCAGCAGCATAATCAAATCGACGGCCAGCTTGACCTCATCGGGTGCATTTTCCAGTGACATGGGTGTGGCTCCTGTTAACGGGTCAAACGTTCTATGACGCGTTCAATGTCATCCAGCGCCTGACGGCAGCGGACGATGCGTCCTTCCAGCGCGCTAATCTCGCGCATCAATAGCTGCTGCTCTTCCAGCGTTTCGCTGTTGTTCAGACGCACCTCGCGTTCACGCTTCATCTCAAACAGCCGGCGCTCAAACTCCTGGTTCTCGAGCCGCTTGCGCTGCCATTTGCCGAGCCCCGGCGAGGCGCTGTCCCAGGCGCGCAGCGGCCAGGCGGCGATTTCGCGATGCAGTGCGGTGATCTGCTCGGTGAGATGCTCTGCAAGCCACGTCACCTGTTCCTGTTGTTCATTCTCAACCGCATGGCGAAGCTCGTCGAGGTTCGTCTGCGCTTCAGCCAGGTAATCCTGAATGACGGTGCTGCGGGTACGAAAAAGCTGCCGGTCAAAGCGCGGCTTCAGCGTGGCGTGCCCCATCAGCGGCGTGGCCTGCGCCCGCAGAGCGATCAGCTGATTTTGCAGCCTCTCAAGAAGCAGTGCTGTTTTCAAGGCGCTCTCCAGTGGTAAAGTAGCCGTTCAGTTTGATAACGATTCGCATTATGCAGCGTACTATTTTAATCATCATTGGCTGGCTTGCGGTAGTGCTGGGCACGCTGGGTGTAGTATTACCCCTGCTGCCGACCACGCCGTTTATCCTGCTGGCGGCCTGGTGTTTCGCCCGCTCGTCGCCGCGTTTTCACCACTGGCTGCTCTACCGCTCATGGTTTGGCGGGTACTTACGCCACTGGCAAAAACACCGTGCCATGCCGCCTGGTGCGAAGCCGCGCGCGATCGCGGTGATCCTCATCACCTTCGCCATTTCATTATGGCTGGTGAAAATGATGTGGGTGCGGATCCTGCTGCTGATCATTCTCTCCTGCCTGCTTATCTTTATGTGGCGGATCCCCGTGGTTGATGAAAAGCAACAAAAGCACTGAAGCCTCATCATGGCTGTTGCAATTATCACGCGCAGCCAGTAAATTCGACCGTTTTCGAGCACAGGTGCGCCTGGTCAAAGGTTAAACAATTGTTGCCTTGGCCGACTCGTTGCGCGCTGTGAGTAACACTGTTTCATTTAGGCACAAACCGATGACCGCAACTGCACAGCAGCTTGAATATCTGAAAAACAGCATCAAAAGCATCCAGGACTACCCAAAGCCTGGCATTCTTTTCCGTGATGTCACCAGCTTGCTGGAAGACCCGAAAGCGTACGCACTCAGCATTGAACTGCTGGTCGAGCGTTACAAAAACGCCGGGATCACCAAAGTAGTAGGTACCGAAGCCCGTGGCTTCCTGTTTGGCGCACCGGTTGCGCTGGCAATGGGCGTGGGTTTTGTGCCGGTGCGTAAGCCGCGCAAACTGCCGCGTGAAACCATCGCAGAAAGCTACGAGCTGGAGTACGGCACCGATCAGCTGGAGATCCACGTTGACGCGATCAAGCCTGGCGACAAAGTGCTGGTGGTCGACGATCTGCTGGCAACCGGCGGCACCATTGAAGCGACCGTGAAGCTGATCCGCCGTCTGGGTGGGGAAGTGACCGACGCGGCCTTCATCATCAACCTGTTCGATCTCGGCGGTGAACAGCGCCTGGAAAAACAGGGCATTACCAGCTACAGCCTGGTGCCTTTCCCGGGTCACTAATCCCGGTTTTCACAACCTCGCTCAATGGGTGAGGTTGTGATAGCATTCCCCTCCATAAATTCACCTTCCAGCGTTGCAGAGCCTGCCCATGAGTTATCAGGTGTTAGCCCGTAAATGGCGACCACAAACCTTTGCTGACGTTGTCGGTCAGGAACATGTGCTGACGGCCCTGGCGAACGGCTTGTCGCTAGGTCGCATCCATCACGCCTATCTTTTTTCCGGCACCCGCGGCGTCGGTAAGACCTCTATTGCCCGTTTGCTGGCAAAAGGTCTCAACTGCGAAACCGGGATCACCGCCACGCCGTGCGGCGTGTGTGATAACTGCCGGGAGATCGAACAGGGGCGTTTTGTCGATCTGATCGAGATCGACGCCGCTTCGCGCACCAAAGTGGAAGATACCCGCGACCTGCTGGACAACGTCCAGTACGCCCCGGCGCGCGGCCGCTTCAAGGTCTACCTGATCGATGAAGTGCACATGCTCTCGCGCCACAGCTTCAACGCCCTGCTGAAGACGCTGGAAGAGCCGCCCGCGCACGTGAAGTTCCTGCTGGCGACCACCGATCCGCAAAAGCTGCCGGTCACGATTTTATCGCGCTGCCTGCAGTTCCACCTGAAGGCGCTGGACGTCGAGCAGATCCGCGCGCAGCTCGAGCACATTCTCGATGAAGAGAACATTGTCCACGAACCGCGCGCCCTGCAGCTGCTGGCCCGCGCGGCGGACGGCAGCCTGCGCGATGCGCTCAGTCTGACCGATCAGGCGATTGCCAGCGGTGACGGCAAACTCTCCACCGAGGCGGTCAGCACCATGCTCGGCACGCTGGATGACGATCAGGCGCTGTCGCTTATCGAAGCGATGATTGCCGCTAACGGCGAACGCGTGATGTCGCTGGTGAACGCGGCCGCTGCCCGCGGTATTGAGTGGGAAGGGCTGCTGGTTGAGATGCTCAGCCTGCTGCACCGGGTGGCAATGCTGCAGCTTTCTCCCTCCGCCATTGGTGCGGATATGGCCGCCATTGAACAGCGGATGCGTGAGCTTGCCCGCACCGTGCCGCCTGCCGACGTGCAGCTTTATTACCAGACGCTGTTGATTGGTCGCAAAGAGCTACCGTTTGCGCCGGATCCGCGGATGGGCGTTGAAATGACGCTGCTGCGTGCGCTGGCGTTCCACCCGCGCATGCCGCTGCCGGAGCCGGACGTGCCCCGACAGTCTTTCGCCCCGGTTGCGCCGACGGCGGTGATGTCACCGCAGCAGGTGCCGCCGCAGCCGACGCCGCCGGCGCAGAACGTACCGCTGTCGGATGCTACCAGTTCGGTGCTTGCCGCGCGCAGCCAGCTGCAGCGTGCGCAGGGAGTAACCAAACCAAAAAAGAGTGAACCGGCAGCGCCAGGAAGAGCGCGGCCGGTGAACAACGCCGCGCTTGAACGACTGGCCTCGGTAACGGAGCGCGTACAGTCGCGTCCGGCACCGTCCGCGCTCGAGCAGAAAGCCCCGGTGAAAGAAGAGGCTTACCGCTGGAAGGCAACCACCATCACCGAAACGGTGAAGGAAGAGGTTGCCACGCCGAAAGCGCTGAAAAAGGCGCTGGAGCATGAAAAAACGCCGGAGCTTTCCGCGAAGCTTGCCGAAGAGTCCATTGCGCGCGACGCCTGGGCCGCCGAGGTCAGCAAACTCCAGCTGCCGAAGCTGGTCGAGCAGGTCGCGCTGAACGCCTGGAAAGAGCAGGACGGCAATCAGGTGCGTCTGCACCTGCGTCCGGGCCAGCGGCACCTCAATTCCCCTGGCGCGCAAAAGGCGCTGGCCGAGGCGCTCGCCACATTACAGGGTGCACCGGTTGAATTGACTATCATTGAAGATGATAATCCGGCAGTGAAAACGCCGCTGGAGTGGCGCCAGGCCATTTATGAAGAGAAGCTCGCGCAGGCGCGCGAGGCGATTATTGCGGATAACAACATTCAGACCCTGCGCCGGTTCTTCGACGCCGATCTGGATGAAGAGAGTATTCGCCCCATTTGATCGTGAGTCTGACTTACGGTTGTAATCCTTAAACGTGAAAGAAGAGAGAAGCCTATGTTTGGTGGAAAAGGCGGTCTGGGTGGCCTGATGAAGCAGGCTCAGCAGATGCAGGAAAAAATGCAGAAGATGCAGGAAGAGATCGCTCAGCTGGAAGTCACGGGTGAATCCGGTGCCGGTCTGGTCAAGGTGACCATCAACGGTGCGCACAACTGCCGTCGCGTGGAAATCGACCCGAGCCTGCTCGAAGATGACAAAGAGATGCTGGAAGATCTGGTTGCAGCCGCGTTTAACGATGCCGCTCGCCGTATCGACGAAACCCAGAAAGAGAAAATGGCCTCCGTTTCCAGCGGCATGCAGCTGCCGCCTGGCTTCAAGATGCCATTCTGATGCAAACCAGTCCGCTGCTCACGCAGTTAATGGAAGCACTGCGCTGTCTGCCGGGCGTTGGCCCGAAGTCGGCGCAGCGCATGGCGTTTACGCTATTGCAGCGCGACCGCAGCGGCGGGATGCGCCTGGCGCAGGCTCTGACCCGCGCCATGTCAGAAATTGGTCACTGTGCGGATTGCCGCACCTTTACCGAGCAGGACGTGTGTAACATCTGTACGAACCCGCGTCGTCAGGAAAACGGTCAGATTTGCGTGGTGGAGAGTCCGGCGGACATCTACGCCATCGAACAAACCGGGCAGTTTTCCGGGCGCTACTTCGTGCTGATGGGGCATCTGTCCCCGCTGGACGGCATCGGCCCGGACGATATCGGTCTTGACCGCCTTGAACAGCGTCTCGAGTCTGAAACCATCAAAGAGGTGATCCTCGCCACCAACCCCACGGTGGAAGGGGAGGCAACCGCCAACTACATCGCCGAACTGTGCTCGCAGTATGGCGTTGACGCCAGCCGCATCGCCCACGGCGTGCCGGTCGGCGGCGAGCTGGAGATGGTCGACGGCACCACGCTGTCGCACTCTCTGGCCGGACGTCACAAGATTATTTTCTGACCAAACGGAGGCTGCGCGCGCCGCCTCCGCTTGAAAATTTCCCCCCGTATCCCCATCTCTCCCTCAACGTTTTAAAACCCCATTAAATGGCATTGTTGAGGTCGACATAGATGAAAGGACAAGAAACCCGTGGTTTCCAGTCAGAAGTAAAACAGCTTCTGCACCTGATGATCCATTCCCTGTATTCCAACAAAGAAATTTTCCTGCGTGAGCTGATTTCCAACGCCTCGGATGCGGCGGACAAGCTGCGCTTCCGCGCGCTGTCTAACCCGGATCTGTACGAAGGCGACGGCGAGCTGCGCGTGCGCGTCTCGTTTAATAAAGAGAACCGCACCCTGACCATCGCCGATAACGGCATCGGGATGAACCGCGACGAGGTGATCGACCACCTCGGGACCATCGCGAAATCCGGCACCAAGGCGTTCCTGGAGTCCATGGGCTCTGACCAGGCGAAAGACAGCCAGCTGATCGGCCAGTTCGGCGTCGGTTTCTACTCGGCGTTCATCGTGGCGGACAAAGTCACCGTGCGCACCCGTGCGGCGGGCGACAGCGCCGAGAACGGCGTGCTGTGGGAATCCAAAGGGGAAGGCGAATACACCGTTGATGACATCACCAAAGCGGACCGCGGCACCGAAATCACCCTGCACCTGCGTGTAGGGGAAGATGATTTCCTGAACGACTGGCGCGTGCGCTCCATCATCAGCAAGTACTCCGATCACATCGCGCTGCCGGTCGAGATTGAAAAACAGGAAGAGAAAGACGGTGAAACCGTGGTTTCCTGGGAGAAAATCAACAAGGCGCAGGCGCTGTGGACGCGCAACAAGTCTGAGATTAAAGACGACGAGTACAACGAATTCTACAAGCACATCGCCCACGACTTTACCGACCCGCTGACCTGGAGCCACAACCGTGTGGAAGGTAAGCAGGAGTACACCAGCCTGCTGTACATCCCGGCGCAGGCGCCGTGGGACATGTGGAACCGCGATCACAAGCATGGCCTGAAGCTGTACGTGCAGCGCGTGTTCATCATGGACGACGCCGAGCAGTTCATGCCGAACTATCTGCGCTTTGTGCGCGGCCTGATCGATTCCAACGATCTGCCGCTGAACGTCTCCCGCGAAATTCTGCAGGACAGCACCGTCACCCGTAACCTGCGCAACGCCCTGACCAAACGTGCGCTGCAGATGCTGGAAAAACTGGCGAAAGACGATGCCGAAAAATATCAGACCTTCTGGAAACAGTTCGGTCTGGTGCTGAAAGAAGGCCCGGCTGAAGACATGGCGAACGTTGAAACCATCGCCAAACTGCTGCGCTTTGCTTCTACGCACACCGACTCCTCCGCGCAGACCGTGTCGCTGGAAGAGTACATCTCCCGCATGAAAGAAGGGCAGGAGAAGATCTACTACATCACCGCCGACAGCTACGCCGCGGCGAAGAGCAGCCCGCACCTGGAGCTGCTGCGTAAGAAAGGCATCGAAGTGCTGCTGCTTTCCGACCGCATCGACGAGTGGATGATGAACTACCTGACCGAGTTCGACGGGAAGGCGTTCCAGTCCGTTGCCAAAGCCGATGAGTCCATCGACAAGCTGGCAGATGAAGTGGATGAAAATGCGAAAGAAGCCGAGAAGGCGCTGGAGCCGTTCATTGAGCGCGTGAAAACCCTGCTGGGCGACCGCGTGAAAGAGGTGCGCTTCACGCATCGTCTGACCGACACTCCGGCCATTGTCACCACCGATGCCGACGAAATGAGCACCCAGATGGCGAAGCTGTTCGCCGCGGCGGGCCAGGCGGTACCGGAAGTGAAATATATCTTTGAGCTTAATCCGGATCACCCGCTGGTGAAACGCGCGGCGGACACCCAGGACGACGCCCGCTTTGCCGAGTGGGTTGAACTGCTGCTGGATCAGTCCCTGCTGGCCGAGCGCGGCACGCTGGAAGATCCTAACCTCTTCATTAAACGTGTGAATGCGCTGCTGCTGGCGTAACTGACCACGCCTCTCCTGGTCTTCTCCCTCTCCCCGAGGGAGAGGGCCAGGGTGAGGGCACCAGACCGCACTATCCCAAATTATCTCCCCCCATTAACCGTTTCAGCCTTCCTGCCTTCCTTGAGCGATGCCCGTTCTGGTGGTATTGTTTAGCGCTTTTGAAAAATTGAAACGACTTTTGAGGGGATTTTCGCAATGCGTATTATTCTGCTTGGCGCTCCGGGCGCGGGTAAAGGAACTCAGGCTCAGTTCATCATGGAGAAATACGGTATTCCGCAAATCTCCACCGGTGATATGCTGCGCGCCGCTGTTAAATCTGGCTCCGAGCTGGGTAAACAGGCGAAAGACATCATGGACGCAGGCAAGCTGGTGACCGACGAGCTGGTAATTGCTCTGGTCAAAGAGCGCATTGCTCAGGAAGACTGCCGTAACGGTTTCCTGCTGGACGGCTTCCCACGTACCATTCCTCAGGCTGACGCCATGAAGGAAGCGGGCATCAACGTGGACTACGTTCTGGAGTTCGACGTACCGGACGAGCTGATCGTTGACCGCATCGTTGGCCGTCGCGTACACGCTGCCTCTGGCCGCGTTTACCACATCAAATTCAACCCACCTAAGGTTGAAGGCAAAGACGACGTGACCGGCGAAGAGCTGACCACCCGTAAAGACGATCAGGAAGAGACCGTGCGTAAGCGCCTGGTGGAATACCATCAGATGACTGCGCCGCTGATCGGCTACTACACCAAAGAAGCGCAGGCGGGTAACACCAAATACGCCAAAGTTGACGGCACCAAAGCCGTGGCTGACGTGCGTGCTGAGCTGGAAAAAATCCTCGGCTAATCGCATCTCTCTCACCCGGGCCACCGGGTGAGAA
The DNA here is from genome assembly GCF_000286655.1 of Enterobacter sp. SST3. Taxonomy (NCBI): domain Bacteria; kingdom Pseudomonadati; phylum Pseudomonadota; class Gammaproteobacteria; order Enterobacterales; family Enterobacteriaceae; genus Enterobacter; species Enterobacter sp. SST3. The sequence continues at coordinate 27,832 of NZ_ALNS01000001.1, forward strand.
AAATTCTCATCTTACCTATTACAGCAATGGGTTTCGTTTAAACGCATTTCCGCTACAATTGACAACCATTCAAATGGTTAAGAGGCGTGAATGAGTCAGGCGAAAACCGGCATCCTGCTTGCCAATCTGGGCACTCCAGAAGCACCTACATCAGACGCGGTAAAACGCTACCTGCGACAATTTTTAAGCGACACGCGCGTCGTGGATTTTCCGCGACTGCTGTGGTGGCCGCTGCTGCGTGGCGTCATTCTGCCGATCCGTTCTCCGCGCGTCGCCAAACTCTATCAGTCCGTGTGGATGGAAGAGGGCTCGCCGCTGATGGTCTACAGCCGTCGTCAGGAGAAGGCGCTGGCCGCCCGCCTGCCGGATATGCCCGTCGCGCTCGGCATGAGCTACGGCAAACCGTCACTGGAAAGCGCGGTGGACTCGCTGCTGGCGCAGGGCGTGGACCATATCGTGGTGCTGGCGCTCTACCCGCAGTACTCCTGCTCGACGGTGGCTGCCGTCTGGGACGAGCTGGCGCGCATTCTGGCGACCCGCCGCCGCATTCCGGGCGTGACCTTTATTCGCGACTACGCGGATAACGAGCTGTACATCAAGGCGCTCGCCAACAGCGCGCGCGCGTCGTTTGAAAAACACGGCGAGCCGGATCTGCTGCTGCTCTCCTATCACGGCATCCCGCAGCGTTTCGCCAATGAAGGGGATGATTACCCGCAGCGCTGCCGCGATACCACCCGCGAGCTGGTTTCCGCCCTCGGCCTGCCGCCGGAGAAGGTGATGATGACTTTCCAGTCGCGCTTCGGCCGCGAGCCGTGGCTGACGCCGTATACCGATGAAACCCTCAAAATGCTGGGTGAGAAGGGCGTGAAGCACATTCAGGTGATGTCGCCGGGCTTCTCGGCAGACTGTCTGGAGACGCTGGAGGAGATCGCGGTGCAAAACCGGGAATTTTTCCTGGAGGCTGGCGGCGAAAAGTACGAGTACATTCCGGCGCTTAACGACTCCCCTGAGCATATCGACATGATGGTCTCGCTGGTAACGAACGGTCGCTGATCGCACTCCGGGCCGGGTTTGTGCTACCATTCCCGGCCCATATTCTTCGTACAGTTCAGACCATGAAATTTCCCGGTAAACGCAAATCCAAACACTACTTCCCCGTGGATGCCCGCGATCCGCTCCTGCAGCAAATCCAGCCAGAAAATGAAACCAGCGCGGCGTGGGTCGTCGGTATCGACCAGACGCTGGTAGACATTGAAGCGAAAGTGGATGATGCGTTTGTCGCCCGTTACGGTCTGAGCGCCGGTCACTCGCTGGTGATTGAAGATGACGTTGCCGAAGCGCTGTACCAGGAGCTGGTGCGCGAAAACCTGATTACCCATCAGTTCGCCGGCGGCACCATCGGCAACACCATGCACAACTACTCCGTGCTGGCGGACGACCGCTCTGTCCTGCTCGGCGTAATGTGCAGCAACATTGAAATCGGTGGCTACGCCTATCGCTACCTGTGCAACACCTCCAGCCGTACCGATCTGAACTATCTCCAGGGCGTCGACGGCCCGATTGGCCGCTGCTTTACGCTGATCGGTGAATCCGGCGAGCGGACCTTTGCCATCAGCCCGGGCCACATGAACAAGCTGCGCGCGGACAGCATTCCCGAAGAGGTGATCGCGGGCGCCTCGGCGCTGGTGCTGACCTCCTACCTGGTGCGCTGCAAGCCGGGCGAGCCGATGCCGGACGCGACCATGAAGGCGATTGAGTACGCGAAGAAGTACGATGTGCCGGTGGTGTTAACGCTGGGCACCAAATTCGTGATTGCCGATAACCCGGAATGGTGGCAGGCGTTCCTGAAAGAGCACGTCTCGATTCTGGCGATGAACGAAGAGGAGGCCGAAGCGCTGACCGGTGAAAGCGATCCGCTGCTGGCGTCTGACAAAGCGCTGGACTGGGTGGATCTGGTGCTCTGCACCGCGGGTCCGGTTGGGCTGTATATGGCTGGCTTCACCGAAGAAGAGAGCAAACGCAAAACCCAGCACCCGCTGCTGCCCGGCGCGATTGCCGAGTTCAACCAGTACGAGTTCAGCCGCGGCATGCGTTTTAAAGACTGTGTTAATCCGCTGCGTATCTACTCGCACATCGCCCCGTATATGGGCGGGCCGGAGAAGATCATGAATACCAACGGCGCGGGCGACGGCGCGCTGGCCGCGCTGCTGCACGACATCACCGCTAACGCCTACCACAAAACCAACGTGCCAAATTCCAGCAAGCACAAGTTCAGCTGGCTGACCTATTCGTCGCTGGCGCAGGTATGCAAGTACGCCAACCGCGTAAGCTATCAGGTGCTGAACCAGCACTCCCCGCGCTTAACGCGTGGCCTGCCGGAACGGGAAGACAGCCTCGAAGAGGCGTATTGGGACAGGTAAAAGCAAAACGGCAACCTGTGGTTGCCGTTTTTAGTGTTTGTTCCCTCTCCCTGTGGGAGAGGGCCAGGGTGAGGGCATCATGACGCACCAAACTTACCCCGTCACCGCCTCTTCAACCGGCGGTTTTTCCAGCAGCGTCAGCATCGTATTCGCAATCTCGCGCTCGCCCATCACCACCTTATCCGCACCGCGCTCGGTAATGTAATCTACCTCGTCGTCGTAGTGCGCCCGGGCGATAATCTCAATGTTTGGACACTTCGCGCGCGCGGAGGCGACAATCTCACCCGCCTCATAGCCGTTGGGAATGGTCAGCAGCAGCCAGCGGGCGCAGTCCAGATGCGCCAGCTCCATGATCTCTTCGTTCGCCGCATTGCCCAGCACCGCACGAATACCGCGCTCGCGCAGCTCGTCAACGCGGGTGCGTGACGTTTCAATTACCACCAGCGGAATGCCCTGCGCCATCAGCTTCTCGCCAAGCAGGCTGCCGACGCGGCCAAAGCCGACCAGCAGGGCGTGATTGCAAATATCGACCGGGATCTGCTTCTCTTCTTCGATGGCCTCTTCCAGCGTCTGCTCTTCCAGCGTTTCGGTTTTATCGAGGTATTTTTCCAGCAGGGCAAACAGGACCGGGTTCAGCATAATTGACAGGATCGCCCCCGCCAGCACCAGGTTTTGTCCGGCCTGCGGCAGCAGATTCAGGGCCATGCCCAGACCGGCCAGAATAAAGGCGAACTCGCCAATCTGCGCCAGGCTGGCGGCAATGGTCAGCGCCGTCCGCGGAGAGTGGCCGAACATTCGCACCAGGAAGAAGGCGGCAAGCGACTTACCAAAGATAATGATCGCCAGCGTGCCCAGCACGGCCAACGGCTGCTGGATCAGAATAAGCGGGTCAAACAGCATCCCGACGGAGACGAAGAACAGCACGGCAAAGGCGTCGCGCAGCGGCAGGGTGTCGTGTGCGGCGCGGTGGCTCAGCTCGGATTCGTTCAGCACCATCCCGGCAAAGAACGCGCCCAGCGCGAAGGAGACATCAAACAGCTCAACGGCGCCAAAGGCGATACCGAGCGCCAGCGCCAGCACGGAGAGGGTAAACAGCTCGCGGGATCCGGTCGCCGCGCTGCGGGACATGATCCACGGCACCAGACGGCGACCCACCAGCATCATGATGGCGATAAACGCCACCACCTTCCCGATGGTGATGCTCATATCCAGCGCCAGCGAGGCGAAGCCGATATTGTCTTTTTCCATCATGCCGGCGACGGCGGGCAGCAGCACCAGCGTCAGGACCATCACCAGATCTTCCACAATCAGCCAGCCTATCGCGATCTGCCCGCGCTGGCTGTCTATCAGCTGTCTCTCCTCAAGCGCGCGCAGCAGCACCACGGTACTGGCGGTTGAGAGACACAGCCCAAATACGATACCGGTCATCAGCGACCAGCCCAGCACGGCCGAAAGCGCCATCCCAAGCAGCGTCGCCACCCCTATCTGGGCGATCGCTCCCGGTATGGCAATCGACTTTACCGCCATCAAATCCTTCAGGGAGAAGTGCAGGCCGACGCCGAACATCAGCAGAATCACGCCCAATTCCGCCAGCTCAGGGGCCAGTTTGGTATCCGCAACAAAACCTGGCGTAAACGGTCCCGCCAGCACACCTGCCAGCAGATAGCCGACAAGAGGAGAAATACGCAGCTTATTGGCAATCATGCCGAGAATAAAAGCGAGCACAAGTCCACCAACAATGGTGGTGATAAGCGGTGTGGCGTGGTGCATTCCGTCTCCTTTCGTGGTGAGTGTTCCATTTTTGGCGTGAATACCAAAAAACCAAGTAATAGTTTATGACAATTTTTACCCTTATGTTTATGAATAATTGTTGAAGTTTGAATAAAACAGCAATATGCACGTAAAAAAGCGCATTTTGATAAATTCAGCGCGGGGATGAAGAGGAAACCCTTATGGTATAAGGGTATCAGGTAGCTAAAGCATAACTTTAGCTACCCGTAATTCACGCTTTATGGCGGTTATCAGGCAGGAATATGGTCAACATGCCAAGAAGTGGCAGGAAAGCGCAGATTTTATAAACCAGGAAGATGCTGGTGTGATCCGCAACCATCCCTAACACCGCTGCACCCAGCCCGCCCATGCCGAAGGCGAAACCGAAAAACAGTCCGGAAACCATACCGATACGTCCAGGCAGCAGCTCCTGGGCATAGACCAGAATGGCGGAAAACGCGGAGGCGAGAATAAAACCAATAATCACGGTCAAAATCCCCGTCCATTCAAGGCTGGCGTACGGCAAAATGAGGGTAAAAGGCGCTACGCCGAGGATAGAGCCCCAAATGACATATTTACGGCCAATCTTATCGCCCACCGGCCCGCCAATTACCGTCCCTGCGGCCACCGCGAACAGGAAGGCAAACAGGTGGATCTGCGCGTTTTGTACCGATAATCCGAATTTTTGCATCAGATAAAAGGTGTAATAGCTGCTGATGCTCGCCATATAGAAGTATTTCGAGAAAATCAGCACCAGCAGGACGGCAACCGCGAGGATAACCTTATTGCGCGGCAGGGGGTTGATAACCTTCGCTTTAGGTTTTCCTTTATTCACCCGATGCTGAGCGGCATACCAGCGGCTAATCTGCGCCAGCACGATAATCGCCAGCAGCGCGGCCAGCACAAACCACGCCACGTTGCCCTTACCGTACGGCGCGATGATCACCGCGGCCAGCAGCGGGCCGAGAGAGCTACCAAAATTACCGCCCACCTGGAAAAGTGACTGCGCCAGGCCATGACGACCGCCGGAGGCCATACGCGCCACGCGGGACGATTCCGGATGGAACACCGATGAACCGGTTCCCACCAGCGCCGCGGCAATCAGCACGGCTTCAAAACTTCCGGCAATGGCCAGCAGCACCAGCCCGCTTAGGGTAAAGCACATGCCTATGGGCAGCGACCACGGCATAGGATATTTATCCGTCCAGTAGCCCACCACCGGCTGCAGCAGCGAGGAAGCCAGCTGGAAGGTCAGGGTGATCATCCCAATCTGCACGAAGGTGAGTGAGAACTCGGACTGCAGCAGCGGATAAATAGCCAGAATCAACGACTGGATCATGTCGTTGAGCAGGTGCGAGAGACTGATTGCGCCTAAGACTTTAAAGGAGGTGCGCGACGTCGGCGCACCCGGAACGGGCTGGGTTGAGTCACTGATTGCCATAGAGAGAATTACCACGTCTTGAGTTATTAGCGATGCAGGGTGTAATTATTATCCGACTAACATACCCGCCCGGGACATTTGAAGAAAGTCGCAATTCTGAAAACTTATTTGTCTATTCTTATTAGTCACTGTAATTTCTGCCTTTGTCTATTGGTCAGGGAGAGAGAAGATGAAGTTAATGAAGCGGGGCGTCGCGCTGGCGCTCATCGCGGCGTGGGGGCTGGTAAGCCTGCCCGTGCAGGCGTATGAAAAAGACAAAACCTATAAAATCACCATTCTGCATACCAACGATCACCACGGTCATTTCTGGCGCAGTGAATACGGCGAATATGGCCTGTCGGCGCAAAAAACGCTGGTGGACGGCATTCGTAAAGAGGTGGCAGCCCAGGGCGGCAGCGTGCTGCTGCTGTCGGGAGGCGATATCAATACCGGCGTGCCGGAATCCGATTTGCAGGACGCCGAGCCCGATTTTCGCGGCATGAACCTGATTGGCTACGACGCGATGGCCGTCGGTAACCATGAGTTTGATAATCCGCTGAGCGTCCTGCGTCAGCAGGAGAAGTGGGCCAAATTCCCGTTCCTCTCTGCCAACATTTACCAGAAAAGCACCGGCGAACGCCTGTTCAAGCCGTGGGCGCTGTTTAAGCGTCAGGATCTGAAGATCGCGGTCATCGGCTTAACCACCGACGACACGGCGAAAATTGGCAACCCTGAGTTCTTCACCGATATCGAATTCCGCAAACCGGCAGACGAAGCGAAGCTGGTGATTCAGGAGCTGCAGCAAAACGAAAAGCCGGACGTGATTATCGCCACCACCCACATGGGGCACTACGACAACGGTGAGCACGGCTCCAATGCGCCGGGCGACGTGGAGATGGCGCGCAGCCTGCCGGCGGGCTCGCTGGCGATGATTGTGGGTGGTCACTCACAGGATCCGGTCTGCATGGCATCCGAGAATAAAAAGCAGGTGGACTACTTGCCGGGCACGCCGTGTGCGCCAGATCGTCAGAACGGTATCTGGATTGTGCAGGCGCACGAGTGGGGGAAATACGTAGGCCGGGCGGACTTCGAGTTCCGTAACGGCGAGATGAAGCTGGTGCACTATCAGCTCATTCCGGTCAACCTGAAGAAGAAGGTCACCTACCCGGACGGGAAAAGCGAGCGCGTACTTTACACCCCAGAGATTCCAGAAAACCAGCAGATGCTCTCCCTGCTGACGCCGTTCCAGAACAAAGGCAAGGCGCAGCTGGACGTGAAAATCGGTACGCTGAACGGTCGTCTGGAGGGGGACCGCAGCAAAGTTCGCTTCGTGCAGACCAACATGGGCCACCTGGTGCTGGCGGCGCAAATGGCGCGCACCGGGGCTGATTTTGGCGTGATGAGCGGCGGCGGCATTCGTGATTCCATCGAAGGTGGAAACATCACCTATAAAGACGTTCTGAAGGTGCAGCCGTTCGGTAACGTGGTGGTTTATGCCGACATGAGCGGGAAAGAGGTTGTTGAGTACCTGACCGCCGTGGCGCAGATGAAGCCGGATTCCGGGGCCTATCCGCAGTTTGCCAACGTGAGCTTCGTAGCGAAAGACGGCAAGCTTAACGACCTGAAGATCAAAGGCGAACCGGTTGACCCGGCGAAAACGTACCGTCTGGCGACGTTAAGCTTTAACGCTACCGGCGGCGACGGCTATCCGCATATTGATAATAAACCGGGCTACGTGAATACCGGCTTTATCGATGCAGAAGTGCTGAAGCAGTATATCGAGCAGAATTCGCCGATTGACGTGAATGCGTATGAGCCGAAAGGCGAGGTGAGCTGGCAGTAGTGCAGCTGTGTTGCCCGGTGGCGCTGCGCTTACCGGGCCTACGGGTGCAAAATGTAGGCCGGGTAAGGCGTAGCCGCCACCCGGCTTTTTTTACTCCCTGCGCGCAATATCCGCAAACTTCGCGTCCAGCATTTTCGCCAGGTCGCCCGCGGCCAGCTCAATATCCAGCCCGCGCTTGCCGCCGGAAATATAGATGGTCTCAAATTCCTGTGAAGGGGCATCGATCAGCGTCGGCAGGCGTTTTTTCTGCCCGAGCGGGCTGATGCCGCCCACCAGGTAGCCCGTGGTGCGCTGCGCCACCATCGGATCCGCCATATCCACCTTCTTCGCCCCCAGCGCTTTGGCGACCTTCTTCAGATCCAGCTGTCCCGCCACGGGAGTCACCGCCACGGCGAGATGCTTCATATCGCCATTCACCGCCACCAGCAGCGTTTTATAGACCTGGTCCGCGTTCAGCCCCAGCTTACGCACCACTTCATCACCAAAGTTGGTTTCATTCGGATCGTGATCGTAGGTGTGGATCCGGAAAGAAATGTTGTTTTTTTCGAGTAATTTAACGGCGGGAGTCATAGCTATCCTTCTTACGACAGACAATTCATGCAGCCAGCATACGCCTGACGTTTGTCTAAAAAATAGCACCATCTTGCGCAATAGTGTTGGCAGTGATGGTCACTTTGAGCGACAATCGGCTCAGCCGAAGGTCACTTCGGTATAATAAAAACGATGAAATTCCTCTTTGACGGGCCAATAGAGATATTGGCCATTTTTTTATTTCAGCAACGACGGCAAATTCCCTTCGCCGTATAAATGTAATGCCCCAACCGCCACCACGTATTCCCCCGCAGGCAGAGCATGCAGCGTCTCTCGCCAGGCTTTGTTACGCGCATTCATCAGCACATCATACAGCGATTCACTGAACGTCGACGGTAACGCCAGCCTGCCGTCCGCGGGCGGTGCATCCAGCCACCAGCCAATCATGGTCTGCAGCAGGCGTGCGTTGGTGTGCCAGTGGGTGAGGGTATCATCCAGCAGCATCAGACCGTCGTCCGGAAGCTGTCGCAGGAGCGCAATCTGGCTGTCCGTACCTTCCAGTTCGATGATCGGCATACGGCGCGCCCGCGCCACGTTCAGCAGCTGGTAATCAATGCCGTAATCACCCCGCAGCCCCAGACGCTGGGCCTGCGTGGCCTGTAATACCATTGCGATTTGCCACAGCGGCAGGGTGTCAATCATGGAGAGCGATACGCCGGTTTCCTCGGCGACGCGCGTCAGTTCCGCGAGCTGGGCCTCATTCAGACGTTCCGCCAGCGGGAGATCGCTTTCAAGCCCGGCAAACGGTGACTCATGGCCCGAGATGTCCGCCTCGACGACCAGCGCGTCGGCGCGCTTCAGGCGCTTTATCAGACCGGGCGGCAGAGGTGACATACCCTGCGTGCCCATATGGATACTGCCGACCAGGTGCAGGTGTTGCCCGCCGGGAAGCGAGATATCCAGACCGGGCCAGGCGTAACGGCGAGGGAAAAGGGCGCGAAACGATGTTTTTATACGATGAAACAGACCCATACGCGCTCCATAAACGGAAAGGTTCATGCTAGCGCGTACGGGTACAAGGTTCAATCCTTCGGTTTAAACCGCAACAGCCGGTTGGCGTTGCTGACCACGGTGATGGAGGAGAGCGCCATCGCCGCGCCCGCGACCACCGGGTTCAGCAGCGTACCGGTCAGCGGCCACAAAATACCGGCCGCGATTGGGATCCCGAGGGTGTTATAGACGAACGCCCCCAGCAGGTTCTGCTTCATGTTGCGCAGCGTGGCTTTCGAAATGGCCAGCGCATCGGCCACGCCCATCAGGCTGTGGCGCATCAGCGTAATGGCGGCGGTTTCGATGGCCACGTCGCTGCCGCCGCCCATCGCGATCCCCACATCCGCCTGGGCCAGCGCCGGGGCATCGTTGATGCCGTCGCCGACCATTGCCACCTGACGGCCCTGACGTTGCAGTTTTTTAATGGCGTCCGCTTTGCCGTCCGGCAGTACGCCCGCAATCACCTCATCAATACCGGCTTCTTTCGCGATGGCGTTGGCGGTGGTCGGGTTATCGCCGGTCAGCATCACCAGACGGTAGCCCGCACGGTGCAGGCGCTGTAAGGCATCCACGCTGTCCTGGCGAAGCGGATCGCGCACGGCCAGCAGCGCGGCGGCTTTGCCGTCCACCGCCAGCAGAACCGGGGTAGCGCCCTGAGACGCCTGCGCCTTCAGCTCGTTTTCCAGCGCGGCGGTATCAATACCGTTTTCATTGAGCAACGCCTGGTTGCCCAGCAGTAGCGCATGGCCTTCTGCCTCACCGCTCACGCCGAGCCCGCGCAGGGTGCGGAAGTTGCTCACCTGCGGCAGGGCAGACGCATTGGCTTTATCGAGAATAGCGCGCGCCAGCGGATGGCTTGAGCCTTGCTCCAGCGCGGCGGCGAGACGCAGCGCCTCCTCTTCGGCAATGCCTGCGGTCGTGACGGCGACCACCTGCGGTTTACCTTCCGTCAGCGTGCCGGTTTTATCAAACACCAGCGTGTCGAGCGTGCTGGCCCGCTGCAGCGCGTCCGCGTCCCGTACCAGTACGCCAAATTCGGCCGCGCGCCCTACGCCGGAGATAATCGACATCGGCGTCGCCAGGCCAAGGGCGCAAGGACAGGCGATGATCAGCACCGTGGTAGCGATCACAAGGGTGTAAACAATCTGCGGCGCGGGGCCGAAGAAGTACCAGATCGCCGCGCTCAGCAGGGCAATGCCGACCACCACCGGTACAAAAATGGCCGAGATTTTGTCAGCAAGCTGGCCAATCTCCGGCTTGCTGCTCTGCGCCTGGCGCACCATGCGGATAATACGCGACAGCGTGGTGTGGCAGCCGACGGCGCTGGCGGTGAACAGCACGCTGCCGTCCTGCACCACCGTACCGGCATGCACGGCGTCGCCGTCGGATTTCTGCTGGGGGATCGGTTCCCCGGTCAGCATCGCTTCATCCAGCCAGGCTTCGCCCTGGGTTATTTTGCCGTCAACGGGAACGCGGTCGCCGGTGGTCAGACGCAGCGTCATGCCGGGCTGAACCTCGGCCAGCGGGACGCTCTTTTCCCCCTCGTCCGTGACCACGCGGGCCGTCGGCGGGGTTAAATCAAGCAATCTTTCCAGCGCTTTCGAGGAACGCTGACGGGCGCGGGCTTCCAGCATATGGCCTAAGTTAATGAGGCCGATAATCATCGCACTCGCTTCATAATAGAGATGCCGCGCTTCCATCGGGAACCACTGTGGCCAGACGTTCACGCTCATGGAATAGAGCCACGCCGCGCCGGTCCCGAGGGCGACCAGCGTATCCATCGTCGCGGTGCGGTTTTTCAGGCTCTTCCAGGCGCTGGTATAGAAATGCCCGCCTGCAAACACCATCACCGCAAGGGTAATCAGACCAATCACCAGCCACAGCGTGCGGTTGTCGTCGGTGACCATCATGTTGTCACCCATCATGCCCCACACCATCACCGGAATACCCACCAGCAGGGCGACAATCGCCTGCCAGCGGAAGCGCTTCATGGTGGCGATAGCCGTTTCCTGCTGGCGCTCGCGGCGCTCGGCATCATCTTCGATGGCCTCCGCGCCGTAGCCCGCTTTTTCAACGGCCTGCACTAACTCTGCGGCGGAGGCGCTGCCCATCACCAGCGCAGTACGCTCCGCAAGATTCACCCGTGCCTGCGCGACGCCCGGTACCGCCTGCAGGGCGTTTTGTACCCGGGAGACGCAGCTGGCGCAGCTCATGCCGTTGATCAGCAGCTGTTGGCTGTCATCAATATCATCCGCTGCCGGAAGCTCAGGAGTGGCCGCTGTCAGTGCTTCCGACGGGGATGATGACTCTGCCAGCGGTTTAGCCTTTGGGTGGCTTAACTCCGCCCCGTAACCGGCCTGTTTAATGGTATCAATCAGCGCGTCCGCGCTGGCGCTGCCGGTCACGGCGGCATGGTCGATAGTCACTTCAGCGCTTTCAACGTCAGGACGCTGTTCCAGGCTTTCTTTAACGCGTTTGACGCAGTGGCCGCAGGAGAGGCCGTCCAGCGTCAGGTCGATAGTGTGAGACATAACAAAACTCCCGTATAATATATTGGTCAGTTGTTGACCGGAGTAACGCTTTTCGCTAACTGTTATGAAGGTTAAACCTTCCATCAAGGGGAAGGTCAAGGGGGAAATGTGAATATCAGTGACGTGGCAAAAAAAACCGGCTTAACCAGCAAAGCGATCCGCTTTTATGAAGAGAAGGGGCTGGTAACGCCGCCGCTGCGCAGTGAAAATGGCTACCGCAGCTACACGCAGCTGCATCTCGATGAGCTGACGCTGCTGCGCCAGGCAAGACAGGTCGGGTTTAATCTGGAAGAGTGCGGCGAGCTGGTTAACCTGTTCAACGATCCTAAGCGTCACAGCGCGGACGTGAAAAAACGCACCCTGGAAAAGGTGGCCGAAATTGAACGCCACATCGTCGAGCTACAGTCGATGCGCGAACAGCTGCTGCAGCTCGCGGACTCCTGTCCGGGGGATGACAGCGCCGACTGCCCGATTATTGATAATCTTGCCGGCTGCTGCCACCGCAAAACCCACGCTTAACAGGCTTTTACCCGCAGGGTAATGCCTTCCACCGCAATGACTTCAACCCGCGTGCCGGCGCTGAGGTCATCGTCGGCCACCACCGGCCACGAGCTGTCGCCTACGCGCATGTGCCCGCGTCCGTTCACCAGCGCGGTGTCGAGGGTAAAACGCTTGCCGACAATCTGCTGTCCGCGCTGGTTAAGGTGGGCGTCCACCGGTTTCTGCTCGTTAACCCGCCGGTTAAGCCAGCGCCACCACAGCCAGGCGGCCACCAGCGTCAGCGCGGCAAACAGCGCTCCCTGCCACGCCCAGTCCAGGGGAAGGATCCAGACCAGAAGACCGGTAATGACGGCGGCCACACCGCTCCAGAGCAGGTAGCCGTTGCCGCCCAGCATCTCCGCCGCCAGCAATAAGCCACCGAGACTTAGCCAGAAGGCATGAGGATGTGCAACGATGAGCTCAATCATTTTTTACGCTCGTTTCCGCTGTCCTTGATCAGTTCGGCGATCCCCGCGATAGAGCCCATCAGGCTGCTGGCATCCAGCGGCATCATCACCACTTTGCTGTTGTTCGCCGAGCCGATCTCTTTCAGCGCGTCGGTATATTTTTGCGCAACGAAGTAGTTCACGGCCTGAATATCACCGGCGGCAATTGCCTCGGACACCATCTGGGTCGCGCGGGCTTCCGCTTCGGCGGAACGTTCACGCGCTTCCGCCTGTAAGAACGCGGACTGACGGTCGCCTTCCGCTTTCAGGATCTGCGACTGTTTTTCCCCTTCCGCTTTGAGGATCTCCGCCTGGCGTACCCCTTCGGCTTCCAGAATGTAGGCGCGCTTGGTTCGCTCAGCTTTCATCTGGGCGTTCATGGAGGCAATCAGCTCCGCCGGCGGGCGCACGTCGCGGATCTCGATGCGGGTAACTTTGATCCCCCACGGGTTGGTGGCCTCATCGACAATGTGCAGCAGGCGGGTGTTGATGCTGTCGCGCTGGGAAAGCATCTCGTCCAGCTCCATCGAGCCGAGTACGGTACGGATGTTGGTCATCGTCAGGTTGACGATCGCCAGCTCCAGGTTGCTGACCTCATAGGCCGCTTTTGGCGCATCAATCACCTGAATAAAGCACACGGCGTCGATGGTGACGTTGGCGTTATCCTTGGAGATCACTTCCTGGGACGGAATGTCCAGAACCTGCTCCATCATGTTGATCTTGCGGCCGATTCTGTCCATGAACGGGACAATCAGGCTTAAGCCGGGCTGGAGCGTGTTGGTGTAACGGCCGAAACGCTCGACGGTCCACTGATAACCCTGAGGGACAATTTTGACGCCAGCGCCCACGATAACCAGCGCAACGAAAATAAGGACGGGAACAACGATAAGCATAAAAACCTCCTGTTTTGCATGCCGTGATGAGTGAAAGTGTGTGTTTATTGCTCGTAAGTATAGGTAAAGTCAGAGATGAAGCCATTACCCGCTTCGGCAATGGCTTTGGATAATCCCTGGTAGTAATTCTCCAGCCCCCGCGCTTCGATACGCTGGATCTGTTCGCGAAGGGGGGCGCAGAACAGAACGGCATTTCCCGCCTCAACGCGTTTGTTATTCGGTGGAAGGTCCCCCGCGATGGCTTTAAACCAGGTTCTGATGCCCTGCTTTAAATTATGCGGCGCTTTTGCCAGGTTATCCATGCCCGTCAGGATCTGCAGAGTAGGGAACTCATCGGCCTGCACGGCAGTTTTCATACGCGCAAAGAACTGGCTGAACAGCTCGAACGAGCCCAGATCGGTGACGCGGGGCTTGGTGGTTTTACCGTTTTTATTGCCGATTTTACCTGCCGCTGACGCCGTGACCGGAACCGCGTTCACCTTTTCCAGCTCCAGTCCGAACAGCAAATTGCAGTGCGCGCGGCGCGCTTTCAGCGGGTAGGACATCAGGACGTCAATGAACTGTGTGGCTTTCACATCCGCAAGATTGTGGTTGATAAGCCACTGGGTGCGCGAAAATTCCGCCGGAGAGACGAACCAGTCCGGCACCTCATTGAAGCGTTTTGATTTGCCTTTACCGTCAAATTCAAGGAAGTGTGTCCCGTTGTCGAAGGCAAAATAGCAATTTTTGAAGCTGCCGATCGTGGTGTTCACGATGAGCGCCTTCTTAACAAAATCGACCACCTCTTCACCCATCACAAAACGCGTGCGTTTCGACGATTTGATGACGTCCATTAATGTTTCGACATCAGGAACACCAGGCTTCAGGGAGGGAAACTCATAAAAAATATGTGCCATGCTGCATACTTCCTGTAGTGATGGTGGTGACAATTTACAAACAAAAAGCTTAACACTTGCTTCAGCGTGAGGCTATTCGCGCTGCGCGGGCGAAAGGATTATGCTACAGACGGTTATGACAAAAAGCGGTCAACGGAAGCGCAATGAACGATAAAAAAAACGTATTACTTCTCAGGGATGTCGGATTTCGAGTCGGGGAAAACACGATCCTGCAGCACGTCGGGTTTAGCCTGTCGCCGGGCGAGTTTAAATTAATCACGGGCCCCTCAGGCTGTGGGAAAAGCACGCTGCTGAAGATTGTGGCGTCACTCCTCAGCCCGACGGAGGGCGCCATTCTGTTTGAAGGCGAAGATATCGCCTCGCTTTCCCCGGAAAGCTATCGCCAGCAGGTCTCGTACTGTGTGCAAACGCCCGTGCTTTTTGGCGATACGGTCTATGACAACCTGATTTTTCCGTGGCAAATCCGCAATAAAACGCCGGAGCCGGAAAAGTTTATCCACGATCTGGCCCGCTTTGGCCTGGCGCAGGAGACGCTGAGCAAATCCATCAACGCGCTGTCGGGCGGAGAAAAGCAGCGGGTCTCGCTGATCCGCAACCTGCAGTTTTTACCGAAGGTGTTGTTGCTGGACGAAATCACCAGCGCGCTCGATGACGTCAACAAGCGCAACGTTAACGAGATTATTCATCGTTACGCCCGGGAGCAGAACATTGCCGTGCTGTGGGTGACGCACGACGCTAACGAAATAACCCATGCGGATGACGTAATCACGCTCCAGCCGCACGGCGGGAAAATGCAGGAGGCAAACCGTGGGTGAGCATAACATTACGAACGAATCGCTGGCCTTTTCGATGGTGCTGGTGCTGATTGCGATTGTGGTCAGCTATCGGGAAAAGCTGGGGCTGGAAAAAGATATCGTGTGGAGTATCTGCCGCGCGGTGATTCAGCTCATCATCGTTGGCTATGTGCTGAAGTATATCTTCAACGTTAACCACGCGGTGCTGACGCTGCTGATGGTGCTGTTTATCTGCTTTAACGCGGCGTGGAATGCGCAAAAGCGCAGTAAATACATTGATAAGGCGTTTGTCTCATCGTTTATTGCGATTACCACCGGAACGGCGCTCACGCTGGGGGTGCTGGTGCTCTCCGGCTCGATTGAGTTTACGCCGATGCAGGTCATCCCTATCTCGGGGATGATCGCGGGGAACGCGATGGTGGCCGTTGGGCTCTGTTATAACAACCTCGGCCAGCGTTTCAGCAGCGAACAGCAGCAGCTGCAGGAGAAACTAAGCCTGGGGGCAACGCCAAAGGTGGCCTCGGCGCGGCTGATTCGCGAGAGCATTCGCTCATCGCTGATCCCTACGGTAGATTCCGCCAAAACGGTGGGGCTGGTGAGCCTGCCGGGCATGATGTCGGGGCTGATTTTTGCCGGTATCGATCCGGTAAAAGCGATTAAGTATCAGATCATGGTGACGTTTATGCTGCTTTCCACGGCAAGCCTGTCCACCATCATTGCCTGCTACCTGACCTATCGGAAGTTCTACAACGCGCGCCACCAGCTGGTGGTGACGCAGTTGAAAAAGACGGGGTAACATCGTCTTTGTAGGCCCGGTAAGGCGAAGCCGCCACCGGGCTTTTTTATCAATACAACAGCGCGTAAAGCTGACGACGATACTTCGACGCCAGCGCGTCGCCGGTGCCCAGCGCGGCCAGGATCTCCTGGAACATTTTGCGCGCCTGACCGTCTGCGGCGGCTAAATCTTTTTGCAGATGGCCGAAGAGCAGCTCAAGCGCCTCTTCGTTACGCCCCACCTGATGCAGCTGTAGTGCAAGCTGGCTTGCCAGCGCGGCGTCCGCCGGGTTGTCGGCAACCTGCTGCTGCAGCTGCTGAATTTCCGGGGTATCCGCCGCCTGCTTCAGCAGCTCAATTTGTGCAACCAGCCCCTGATAGCGGGTGTCCTGATCCTGCAGCGGAACCGTCTTAAGTACGGCCTCCGCGTCCTCTGAGCGGTGCAGGGCGATCTGCGTCTCCGCCAGCAGCAGGCCAATCTGGCTGTTCTGTTTTGACAGCTGCCACGCCTCTTTCAGCAGCGGCAGCGCCTCGTCGTATTTGCCTTCCTGCATCAGCGCCATGCCTTCCTGCGCTTTCAGCTCTTCTTCGCGCGGCAGCACCTTATCCAGCAGGGCGCGGATAGCCTCTTCCGGCTGCGGCCCCTGGAAGCCATCAACAGGCTGGCCGTTCTGGAACAAATAGACGGTAGGAATGGCGCGCAGACCAAACTGAGACGCGACCATCGGCTCGGCGTCACAATCCAGCTTCGCGAGAATGAACTGGCCGTTGTACTGGGCGGCAAGGCTTTCCAGCACCGGCGTCAGCTGCAGACAGTGTTGGCTACGTTCAGACCAGAAGTAGAACAGGACCGGTTTGGTCATCGACTGTTCAAGGGTCTGTTGCAGGTTAGCTTCTGTGATATTGACGATATTCTGTACGGACATGCGGCTTTCTCTTTTGTCGGTTTGTTCTTTACATGGGGATGCGCGTCGTCGCTTCAACTCAACCGTGTAAAATTTTGTCCATTATCCGGCCCGGCAGCAGGCGTTTTAACCAGCCGACGGCGTGGGTGACCAGCGTCACCGGATAGCGCATTTTGGGATGTTCACTCTCAAAAGCATGGCGCACTTTGGCCACCACCGCCTCGGGCCCGAGGGTAAAACGTGCGGCGATGCCGGGGTTCTCAACCGGTTTATCCGCCTGCGTCTGGTTAACGTTTTCGGTAAAGCGGGTGCGGATCGGGCCGGGTTCAATCAGGCTGACCTTAATGCCGCTGTGGCGTAGCTCCATGCGCAGGGCGTCGGACCAGGCCTCCAGCGCATATTTACTGGCGGCGTAGGCGCCGCGGCCCGGGGTGGAAATCAGCCCCATCACCGACGACGTCATCACGATGCGCCCTTCACCGTGCGGCAGCATCGCGGGGAGCAGACGCATGGTGAGCTGATGTACGCCGAAAAAGTTGGTCGAAAACTGCTTCTCCAGCGTTTCGCGGGAGAGGGTATCCAGCGGGCCATACACGCCGTAACCGGCATTATTAAACAGGCCGTAAAGACGATTACCGGTCAGGGCGATCACCTCATCGGCGGCGCGGTCAACGCTCTCCGGCGAGTCCATATCCAGCAGCACGCCGGTAAAGCCCAGCCCGTTCATGCGTTCGACATCGTCAGGTTTGCGACAGGCCGCCAGAACCCGAAACCCCTGGCGCTTCAATTCGAGCGCGCTTTCCAGACCGATTCCACTGGAACATCCTGTAATTAAGACCGATTTTTGCATAACTTTACCTGTCAGGATCTCCGCTTAATCAGGAGTCATGTTTAACTAAAGGAGCCAGCCGCGTTGCCATCCAGTCGGCAATAAACGGCTGCGCATCGCGATTGGGGTGGATCCCGTCGTCTTGCATCCACTGGGGTTTGAGATAGACCTCTTCCATGAAAAATGGCAGCAGCGGAATATCAAACTCTTTGGCAAGCTTGGGGTAGATCGCGCTAAAGGCCTCATTATACCGACGACCGTAGTTGGCGGGCAGGCGAATTTGCATCAGCAGCGGCTGGGCGTTTGCCGCCTTGATCTCCTGCAAAATGGTGCGCAGCGTATCCTCCGTTTGCTGTGGCTGGAAACCGCGCAGGCCATCATTACCGCCGAGCTCAACCAGCACCCAGCGCGGCTGATGCTGTTTGAGCAGCGCAGGCAGGCGCGATAAACCTTGCTGTGAGGTATCGCCGCTGATGCTGGCGTTGATTACAGGCGTTTTGCTCTGCCATTTGTCATTGAGCAGAGCGGGCCAGGCCGCGCCAGCCGCCATGCGATAGCCTGCGCTCAGGCTGTCGCCGAGAACCAGTAACGTGTCCGCTGCCGCCGCGCGGAAGGTCATCAGAATCAAAAACAGGAAGGGCAAATGCCAGCGGAAAACAGTGTTGAAGTTCATCATCTTAAGAAGTCCGTCGGTCAGGGGGAACACGAGCTTTCCATCCTTACTGGAGTTGAACTCGTTGTCAAACGCGCTGAAACCATCGCGCTGATTGGCGAATCCGGTTCCGGCAAGTCCACGCTGCTGGCGATTTTAGCCGGTCTGGACGACGGCAGCAGCGGCGAGGTCCACCTTGTCGGGCAGCCGCTGCATCAGCTTGATGAAGAGGCGCGGGCCGCGCTGCGCGCGCGTCACGTTGGTTTTGTCTTTCAGTCCTTTATGCTGATCCCAACCCTGAACGCCCTGGAAAACGTCGAGCTTCCGGCGCTGTTGCGCGGTGAAAACAGCCGTGAAAGCCGCGCGCATGCGAAGGCGCTGCTGGAACAGCTCGGTCTGGGGAAACGTCTCGACCATCTTCCCGCCCAGCTTTCCGGCGGTGAGCAGCAGCGCGTGGCGCTGGCCCGCGCGTTTAACGGCCGCCCTGAGGTGCTGTTTGCCGATGAGCCTACCGGCAACCTTGACCGTAAAACCGGCGACAGGATTGCCGACCTGCTGTTTTCGCTCAACCGCGAGCACGGCACCACGTTGATCCTCGTCACCCACGATCCGCAGCTCGCGGCGCGCTGCGACCGTCGCCTGCGGCTGGTGAACGGTGTTCTGCAGGAGGAAGCATGATTACCCGCTGGTTCTGGCGCGAGTGGCGGTCGCCCTCGCTGCTGATTGTCTGGCTGGCGCTCAGCCTGGCGGTGGCCTGCGTGCTGGCGCTCGGCAGCGTCAGCGACCGCATGGAAAAAGGGCTCAGCCAGCAGAGCCGGGAGTTTATGGCGGGGGACAGGGCGCTGGAAAGCTCCCGCCCCGTGCCGCCGGGCTGGATTGAAGCAGCGCGCAAAGAAGGGCTGAAGGTGGGAGAGCAGCTCACCTTCCAGACCATGACCTTCGCGGGCGACATGCCGCAGCTGGCGAGCGTCAAGGCCGTCGATGATATCTACCCGATGTACGGTGACTTACAGACCAGTCCGCCGGGGTTAAAGCCGACGCCCGGTACGGTGCTGCTGGCATCGCGTCTGATGGCGCTGCTGAACCTCAAACCCGGCGACAGTATCGACGTCGGCGACGCCACGCTGAAAATCGCCGGGGAAGTGGTGCAGGAGCCCGACGGCGGTTTTAACCCGTTCCAGCTTGCGCCGCGCCTGCTGATGAACACCGCGGATGTCGCGGCCACCCATGCGGTACAGCCGGGCAGCCGCGTTACCTGGCGCTATAAATTTGGCGGCACGCCCGCCCAGCTTGACGCGTATGAAAAATGGCTTCTGCCGCAGCTCAAACCGGAACACCGCTGGTACGGGCTGGAGCAGGACGAGGGGGCGCTCGGTAAATCTCTGGAGCGCTCTCAGCAGTTCCTGCTGCTGTCGGCCCTGTTGACCCTGCTGCTGGCGGTGGCGGCGGTGGCCGTGGCGATGGGGCACTACTGCCGCAGCCGCTACGACCTGGTGGCGATCCTCAAAACCCTCGGGGCGGGCCGGGCGCAGCTGCGCAAGCTGATCGTCGGCCAGTGGCTGATGCTGCTGGTCCTGTCGGCGCTGACCGGCGGAATAATCGGGATGCTGTTTGAAAAGCTGCTGATGGTGATGCTGAAGCCGGTGCTTCCGGCCGCCTTGCCGCCGGCCAGCCTCTGGCCGTGGCTGTGGGCGATGGGCGCGATGACGGTGATCTCGGTGCTGGTGGGGCTCCGGCCCTACCGCCTGCTGCTCGCCACGCAGCCGCTGCGCGTGCTTCGCAACGATGTGGTGGCGAACGTCTGGCCGCTGAAGTTCTACCTTCCGGTGATTATTGCGGTGGCGGTGGGGCTGCTGGCGTGGCTGATGGGCGGCAGCACGCTGCTGTGGGCGGTGCTGGCCGGGGCGGTTGTGCTGGCGCTGCTGTGCGGCGTGCTGGGCTGGATACTGCTCAACCTCCTGAAAAGGGTGACGGTAAAATCCCTGCCCGTGCGCCTGGCGGTCAACCGTCTGCTGCACCAGCCCTGGTCTACGCTCAGCCAGCTGTCGGCGTTCTCGCTGTCGTTTATGCTGCTGGCGCTGCTGCTGGTGTTGCGCGGCGATCTGCTCGACCGCTGGCAGCAGCAGCTTCCGCCGGAAAGCCCGAACTATTTCCTGATCAATATCGCCCCTGAGCAGGTTACGCCGCTGAAGGGCTTCCTGGCGGAGCATCACATCATCCCCGAATCGTTCTATCCCATCGTTCGCGCGCGTCTGACGCAGATCAACGGCCAGCCAACGGAGGGGAATAAGGACGAGTCGCTTAACCGCGAGCTGAATCTGACATGGCAGGATAAACGCCCTGATCACAACCCGATAACCGCCGGCACCTGGCCGCCAAAAGCGGGAGAGGTGTCGATGGAGGAGGGGCTGGCGACGCGGCTGAACGTGAAGCTGGGAGACAGCGTGACCTTCACCGGCGATACCCAGGATTTCACCGCGAAAGTCACCAGCCTGCGTAAAGTGGACTGGGAAAGCCTGCGGCCCAACTTCTTCTTTATCTTCCCGCCGGGGGCGCTGGACGGGCAGCCACAGAGCTGGCTGACCAGCTTCCGCTGGGAAAACGGCAACGGCATGCTGACCCAGCTCAACCGGGAGTTTCCGACGGTCAGCCTGCTGGATATCGGCGCGATCCTCAAACAGGTGGGGCAGGTGCTGGAGCAGGTGAGCCGCGCGCTGGAGGTCATGGTGGTGCTGGTGACGATCTGCGGCGTGCTGTTGCTGCTGGCCCAGGTGCAGGTGGGCATGCGCCAGCGCCATCAGGAACTGGTGGTTTACCGCACGCTGGGGGCGGGTAAGCGGCTGCTGCGAATGACGCTCTGGAGCGAGTTTGCGCTGCTGGGGCTGGTGGCCGGTCTGGTGGCCGCCATTGGCGCAGAGACGGCGCTGGCGGTGCTGCAGACAAAGGTCTTCGACTTCCCGTGGGAGCCTGACTGGCGTCTTTGGTTGACTCTGCCTCTGTGCGGCGCGGGGCTGCTTTCTCTCTGCGGAGGCTGGCTCGGCACGCGGCTGTTAAAGGGCAAAGCCCTGTTCCGTCAGTTTGCGAGTTGATTTAGTATAGTGATAATTACGCACCGGATTTTTATGCCGGTGCGTAGTGTTTGAATAGCACAAAGTGATAATACCCACTCATTTAGTAGCACAAAACATTAAAAACCCGTCCACACAGCCCGATTGTTTCCAGTTAATATTCACCCGCTAAATATTTAGCAGCGTGTCTATTAAGGAAAAATAATGACTATAAAAAAATCAGCGCTGGCGGCAACGATTGGCGCGGCAGTGGCATTAACGACCTTCGCTTCTCAGGCGGAAATCACCGTTCTTAAGCAGGATCCTCAGGCGGGTAACCCGCTGAGCCGCCTGAACTTCACCGTTGGCGGCAGTATTCGTCCTCAGTTCCAGAACATGACCGGCGACGATGGTAAAAACAGCTACAAGCGTAACGGCTTTGACGGCGGCACTCGCTTCCGTTTCGCAGCAGATTACTACCTGTTTGATGACATCAGCTGGATCAGCTACTACGAGCTGGGTGTGAATATTCCTGCGCAGTTTAACTGGGATCATCACTACGCCGAAGGCGCACACGACACCACGCGTCGTATGCTCTATACCGGTCTGAAGAGCGACACCTGGGGTACGCTGACCTTCGGTCAACAGAACAGCGTTTACTATGATGTGGTGGGCGCGAAAACCGATATCTGGGACTACGACATGATCGCTCAGGCACCGGGTAACGGGATCAACGGCGATTACGACGGCTCTTACCGTTCACGCCAGATGCTGAAATATAAGAAAACCGTGGGCGATGCGGACATTTATGCATCCTACCTGTTTGAAGACAGCGAATACCTGCCGGGCAACGGCCTGCGCTACAAGCGTAAAGGCGGCGGCTCGCTGGGCCTGGATTACCACCTGACTACCGACCTGACCTGGGGCGCCGCGTGGAACTACACCCGCGCCGACATGCGTAACCCGGACAACGGCGACAGCAAAACCTACGACCAGAACATTCTCGGTACCGCGCTGAGCTGGACCCCGGACAACTGGACCTTCTCCGCAGGCGGCGGCTGGTACCAGAACTTCCTGACCACCAAAAAAGTGTCTGTTAACGACTACTTTGCGGGCGACGCGTGGGGTATTGAGTACTTCGCAGGGTACAAGTTCCCAGTCGGTCAGTACGCGGTGAAATCCATCCAGCCTTACTTCATGGGTGACCGCATTGAGTACGTGAACGGCCGTAACTACCAGCGCATCGACAACGGCGTGGGGATCAGCTTCCAGCTGGATTACGGTTTCCGCGTGGATTACGAACACGTGTTCACCTCCAGCACCGACAACCTGGGCGACATGAACCTGGTGCGTCTGCGTTACGACTTCTAAGCCGTCTGTTCCCCGGTGGCGCTGCGCTTACCGGGGCTACAACAGTACGCGTAGGCCGGGTAAGGCGTAGCCGCCACCCGGCTTTTTTCAGCGATCAAGCCACTCAGCAATTTCTTCGTACGTCCCGCGATACACAATCTTTTCCGCCTTTTTCTCCAGCTGATAGCCGTACATCGGGTCGTAATAGTCGTTCAGGAGCGGTACAAGCCAGCTGAAGTGCGCGTCAGTGCGGCCAGAGCGTTGCTGTTCCAGCAGCGCGGAGTCTAACAGCGCGGTAAATTCCGCAAAGCGCTGCAGCCCAAGACGGCGGCGTATGGCAAACAGGCCGTGATGCAGGTACTCGCTGTATTCTTTCCAGCCCGCATCCTCGCCGTAGGCGGCAGAAAAGTCCGCCCACATATGGTCGAAATACTCTTCGCGCAGGCGTTCAAGACGGATCTCAAACGGATCCTCGACCACCACGATAGGGGCTTCAACCATGCGGTCGCGCAGGCAGGCCGGCAGGTGGTTGGAGCCAATCATCCGGCCTTCATCTTCCAGCACCCAGCGCGCGGCGTCTTTTTTCAATAGCTCAACCGCAAGGTGATTTTCAAAGCTGGCCTGAGAAAGCTGCGGCGTGAGCGTGCGGCCAAATGACGAGCCGCGATGGTGCGCCAGCCCTTCCAGATCGATACCCTGCGCGTGCTGCTTCACCAGCAGGGTTTTACCGTTCCCGGTACAGCCGCCGATAAGCACCATCGGCTTTTGCGACTGCTCGATGGTCACCTGAATCGCCGTCTGGTGCAGGGCCTTATAGCCACCGCGGATCAGCGGATAGTCGATACCCGCCTCTTTCAGCCAGGCCTGCGAGATATGCGAGCGCTGGCCGCCGCGCGCGCAGCAGAGAAAGCCCTCAGGATGGGCAAGGCTGGCTTCGCGCCAGGCGTTGATGCGGGCCTCACGCGTGTCGCCACTCACCAGGCGATGGCCGAGCGCCAGCGCGGCGTCCGGTCCCTGACGTTTATAACAGGTGCCGACGGCGGCGCGCTCGTCATCGTTCATTAAAGGCAGGTTGACTGCCGCTGGCATCGCGCCCTGGGCAAATTCGATCGGCGCGCGAACGTCGATTAAAGGGGTATCGGACGCGAGGATCGCGCGATAGTCCGTTCCATCGTTCATGGTTATTCCAGAAGAAAGCTAAGCAGCAATGGGCGGGAATTGTACGCCGGGGAAAGAGGAGGTCAACTCCCCGGCGGAGGGAGAACTATTTAAGCTTAGATTGTGCCCAGACAATACCGCTCGCGTATTCCGGCGGCAGGAGCGGGATCATGGCTTCGAGCGTGGCGCTCAGACGGCCCGTGTCGCTGTCGTTCAGGTTCAGGTGGCCGACTTTACGACCCTCGCGGACCTCTTTGTCATACCAGTGCAGATGCACCAGCGGCAGCTTCAGCCAGTCGTAGTTCAGATCGGTGCCGATCAGGTTGATCATCACCGACGGGCTGTTCACCACCGGCTGCGGCAGAGGCAGGTCGGTAATGGCGCGCAGGTGCAGCTCAAACTGGCTGATGGAGGCGCCGTTTTGCGTCCAGTGGCCGCTGTTGTGCACGCGCGGCGCAAGTTCATTGATCAGCAGACCGGACGGGGTGATAAAGCACTCCATCGCCATGACGCCGACATAACCGAGTTCGTGCATGATGGCAGAGAGCATCTCTTCCGCCTGCGCCTGCTGGTCGGCATTGGCGTGCGGGAAGGCGACGCTGGTGCGCAGAATGCCGTCCTGATGCAGGTTATGCGTCAGCGGATAAAACACCGTGCGGCCGTCATGCCCGCGCGCGCCAACCAGCGAGACTTCACCGCTGAAGTTAATGCCCTGCTCAACGATGCACTCGCCGTAGCAGTCATTCGGCAGCTCGGCGGTGTCGCCTGCGCGCAGGCGCCACTGGCCGCGGCCGTCGTAGCCACCCACGCGGCGCTTCACGATCGCCAGCTCGCCCAGCATGGCGAAGACGTCGTTCCACTCGCTTTTATCGGACAGGAGCTGCCACGGCGCGGTCGCGAGGCCGAGCTTGTCGAACAGCTGCTTTTGCGTCAGGCGGTCGGCAACGATCGGAAACACGTCGCGGTTAACGAAGGCGTTATGACGCGCCAGCTCGCGGGTCAGAGCGGTCTCCGGCCAGCGTTCAATCTCGGCGGTGATCACGCTCTGGTGGAATGGGACGGCTTCTGGCTCGGCGTCCAGCCCGACGGGCCAGACGGCAATACCCAGCGGCTCACCGGCCTGACGCAGCATGCGGCCTAACTGGCCGTTACCAAGGACGCAAACCTGCTTCATGCCGCACCCCGCGGGTCCGGGTTGTCCAGCACTTCGTCGGTCTGGGCTTTACGCCACGCCGCCAGACGCTTATGTAAGTCTTTATCGTGCGTCGCCAGGATCTGCGCGGCCAGCAGGGCGGCGTTTGCGGCACCCGCTTTGCCAATCGCCAGCGTGCCGACAGGAATACCGCGCGGCATCTGAACGATGGAGTAGAGGCTGTCCACACCGCTTAACGCGGCGCTCTGAACCGGTACGCCCAGAACCGGCACCAGGGTTTTGGCGGCAATCATGCCCGGCAGATGTGCTGCGCCGCCCGCACCGGCGATGATCACCTCATAACCGTTCTCTTCGGCGCTTTCGGCGAAGCTGAACAGTTTGTCCGGCGTACGGTGTGCAGAGACCACTTCAACGTGGTGCGGAACATTCAGGATGTCAAAGATTTCGGCGGCGAACTGCATGGTAGCCCAGTCGCTTTTGGACCCCATCACGATGGCGACACGCGCCGGATTATTGCGGGAAGACATGCGTCTTAAAACTCCTGTGGTGCGAAACACACTGCTTTCGAGGGCACAGAGGATAGCATGTTATACGGGCAAGGAAAACGGTTGCGCGGTTAAATCTTGAGCCGTTGTTGCCATCAGTTCATAACAAAACAGACCGCTTTCTGGCGGTCTGTTTTCGTCGAGGGGCAATCATTATTTCGTCAGTTCTGCGGTCATATACACGCGATTATCGACCTTCGCGCTGGTGATTTTATAAGACGCACCCTGTTCAGCAGCCTGTGCAGCGATTTTCGCTTCTGCGCGGTCAAGGGTAGAGGCGGTTGCGCTCACGCTCTGCGCGAAAGAACCAAAAGAAACCAGGGAGAGAGCCGCAACTGCAACGAAAGTTTTGATGGATTTCATCGTCGTATTCCTTAAGTGTTTTGTCTGGGATAGGGCGTGTTGCCCTGATGTGATAAATAATAGGCCGACCACGGGCGGATTAAAATCGAAACAATTTGCCGATATTGTTCAAAAAAATAGAATGATGTTGAGGGGGTTAAAACGGAAACGCGATCAGCTCCACGCCCTCAGGCGTGACTTTGACCATAGAACCTTCGGTGTGCCAGGCACCCAATACAACGCGGTGTGCGGGCTGGCCGTTGGCGATAAGGGAATGCACGTCAGGACGATGGGTATGACCGTGGATCAGCCACTGAACGTCATGCTTTTCCATTACCCGCACGACCGCCAGTGGATTGACGTCCATGATGGTCATGGATTTGCTGCTGTTGGCGGCTTTACTGCCTGCGCGCATTCTGGCGGCGATGCGGTTGCGGATAAAGAGCGGCAGGGCAAGGAACACCTTCTGGATCCACGGGGTGTGGACTTTGGCGCGAAACGCCAGGTAGCCGGTATCGTCGGTGCAGAGCGTGTCGCCGTGCATGATCAGGACCTTGCGGCCGTAGAGGTCGAGCACCTGTTCTTCCGGCAGCAGCGTCATGCCGCTTTCACGGGCGTAGCGCTTGCCGATCAGGAAATCACGGTTGCCGTGAATGAAGTAGCAGGGGACGCCCGAATCCACCAGCGCGTGAATGGCGGCGGCCATTTCACGGTGCAGCGGGTTAGGATCGTCGTCGCCAATCCAGGCTTCAAAGAGGTCGCCCAGGATGTACAGCGCATCAGCGCTTTTCGCTTCACCGCGTAAAAAACGCAGAAAACCGGCGGTTATCGCCGGTTCTTCTGTTTGCAGATGAAGATCCGCAATAAAGAGTGTCGCCACCAATTACTCGCTGACGGTCACGCTGGTAATCACAACGTCTTCTTTTGGAACGTCCTGGTGCATACCGCTGCGGCCAGTAGAGACGGCTTTGATCTTGTCAACCACGTCCATACCTTCAACCACTTCTGCGAATACGCAGTAGCCCCAACCCTGCAGGCTTTCGCCGGAGAAGTTCAGGAAGTCGTTGTCCGCCACGTTAATGAAGAACTGTGCAGTAGCAGAGTGAGGCGCCTGAGTACGTGCCATCGCCAGCGTGCCGCGGGTGTTTTTCAGGCCGTTGTTCGCTTCGTTCTTGATCGGCTCTTTAGTGGCTTTCTGGTTCATGCCAGGTTCGAAACCGCCGCCCTGGATCATGAAACCGTTGATCACGCGGTGGAAAATGGTGTTGTTGTAGAAACCTTCGCGGCAGTAGTCCAGGAAGTTTTTAACTGTTTCAGGCGCTTTGTCATCAAAGGTTTTGATTACGATATCGCCATGATTAGTGTGGAAAGTAACCATTTTTGCATCCTGTTCCGTTATTGTGGTACGTCGACCCGCCTTCGGGTCATCTATAGGGGCTTGTTATAGCATAACCACAGGATGCGATCACCTTGCATTGTGTGCTGCTTCGGGTTTGAATTACGGGTAGAATAGCCGGTTTTCAACCACACACGTGTTTACATGGAATCTTCGATGTTAAAAATCTTTAATACAATGACGCGCCAAAAAGAGGAATTTAAACCTATCCATGCCGGGGAAGTCGGCATGTACGTGTGTGGTATTACGGTTTACGATCTCTGTCACATTGGCCATGGCCGTACCTTTGTCGCCTTCGACGTGGTGTCACGCTACCTGCGTTTTCTGGGGTACAAGCTGAAATATGTGCGCAACATCACCGACATCGACGATAAGATCATCAAGCGCGCGAATGAAAACGGCGAAAGCTTTGTCGCGCTGGTGGATCGCATGATCGCTGAGATGCACAAAGACTTCGACGCCCTGAATATTCTGCGTCCGGACAGCGAGCCGCGCGCGACCCACCATATTCACGAAATCATCGAGATCACCGAAAAGCTGATCGCCCGCGGTCACGCGTATGTTGCCGACAACGGCGACGTGATGTTCTCCGTGCCGACGGACCCAACCTACGGTGCGCTTTCCCGTCAGGATCTGGACCAGCTCCAGGCCGGTGCCCGCGTTGACGTGGTTGACGTGAAGCGTAACCCGATGGACTTCGTGCTGTGGAAGATGTCCAAAGAGGGTGAACCAAGCTGGCCATCCCCGTGGGGCGACGGCCGTCCGGGCTGGCACATTGAGTGTTCGGCGATGAACTGCAAGCAGCTGGGCAAGCACTTCGACATTCACGGCGGCGGTTCAGACCTGATGTTCCCGCACCACGAAAACGAAATCGCGCAGTCCACCTGCGCCCACGGCGGCGAGTACGTGAACTACTGGATGCACTCCGGGATGGTAATGGTTGACCGCGAGAAGATGTCGAAATCGCTGGGTAACTTCTTTACCGTGCGCGACGTGCTGAAGTATTACGACGCGGAAACCGTGCGCTACTTCCTGATGTCTGGCCACTATCGCAGCCAGCTGAACTACAGCGAAGAGAACCTGAAGCAGGCGCGCTCGGCGCTGGAGCGTCTGTACACCGCGCTGCGCGGAACCGACAGGTCTGTTCCGGCGGCAGGCGGCGAAGCGTTCGAAGCGCGCTTCGTTGAGGTGATGAACGACGACTTCAACACCCCGGAAGCCTACTCCGTGCTGTTCGACATGGCGCGCGAAGTGAACCGCCTGAAGTCCGAGGATATGGCGGCCGCGAATGCGCTGGCGTCCCATCTGCGTAAGCTCTCTGCCGTGCTCGGCCTGCTGGAGCAGGAGCCGGACGCGTTCCTGCAGAGCGGTGCGCAGGCGGACGACGGTGAAGTGGCGGAGATTGAAGCGTTGATCAAGGCGCGTCTGGAAGCGCGTCAGGCGAAGGACTGGGCGGCGGCCGATGCGGCGCGTAACCGTCTGACCGAGATGGGCATCATTCTGGAAGACGGCCCGCAGGGAACGACCTGGCGCCGTAAGTAAGTCTGTAACGTCCGGTGGCGCTTACGCTTGCCGGGCCTACGGGCAAAAGTAGGCCGGGTAAGGCGCAGCCGCCACCCGGCTTTTTTTTACCTTCTTTTCCACCACAGCAACCCCATCAGCACCACACCCGGCAGCCACACCCACAGCAGTTCTGAAATAATCACCTGATGCCCGTACGGCGTGGTATAGCGTGAGAGCGCAAACGGCGCGACCTTAATCACCTGCCACGGCGCAAAGAAGCGTTCATCCGACCACGGCCACAGCCAGCCGACGCCTTTCCCGCCTGTGGTAATCGAATCCAGCAGGCTGTGCGACAGCAGTGACACGGTTAAAAACAGCCAGCACCGCGTCAGGCTGGCCCGGAACCATCGTCGTCCAGTCAGTACGCAAAGTATCGGCACCACGAAGGCAAAAAGCAGGGAGTGGGTAAAGCCGCGATGGCCGAAAACGTTGCCGTACGCGACGCCGAACTTAAACGCCAGCACGTCGGCGTCCGGCAGCATGGCGAGGACAATACCGGCAAACAGCAGGCGGGGTGGGATAACTTTTGTCCCCAGGCCTAAGCCCAGGCAAAGCGGAACAGCAGCGTGCGTAATAACGGTAGGCATTGTGATTATCCATGGCAAATCATGGAAATATAGCAGTCATTCCGCGCTAAAAAACCTGTGCGAAATTCTGATTTTACGCCGACTCGCGTGCGATAAGCTGTCCGGAAAGCGTAATACGCTGGGTTTGCAGCGTCGGCTCCTTCAGCGTGCGAATAATCAGCCCGGCCGCCTGACGCCCCGTCTCTTCGCTGGCGGACGAGACGTAGGTAAACGAGGGCGAAGTGAGGTTCACGTGGAGCATATCTTCGAAACCGACCAGGGCGACCTGCTGCGTCAGAAACACATCTTTACCCACCGTACGCCCGACCTGATGAATACCGGAGATGGAGCCGATCATGGCATCCGGCGAGTGGCAGAGCAGGGCGGTGATGGTGTTGTTTTTTTCCAGCAGCTGGCGGGTGGCAAAACCCGCTGCCAGCGTGTCATCGCTGCAGGCCGGCGAGTATTCATCGCGCCAGACCAGCCCGTTTTGCGCCATCGCGCTGCGAAAGCCGAGCAGGCGCTGCTCGCGGATAAGGCAGCCTTCCCGTCCGCCTATGTAGGCGATATTACGATGACCGCGCTCGATAAGATAACGCACCGCCAGACTGGCCGCCTGCCGGTTATCGCGCATCACCAGATTGCATTTTTCATCCAGCAGCGACTGAGAAACCACCACCAGCGGCAGCGGGCAGTGGCGAATCTTTTCCGGCAGGGTAGAGGTGCGGGTATCCGAGGCCAGATAGATCACCCCGGCGACGCCCTGCTGCTTAAACGACAGCAGGCAGCGCTCAAGCTGGTCATGGTCGTTCTGGGGCTGACCGAGAAAAACCATATATCCCTGTTTTTCAAGATCCTGAACAATGCTCGCCATCACCTTGATGGAGAAGCTGTCGCTAAAGTCGCGGAGGATCAGGCCAATCAGGTTGGAGGTATTGGCGCGAAGGTTGGCAGCGGCAACGTTATGAACATAGCCCAGGGTATTGATGGCAGCGTTGACCTTCTCGATCGTTGCCTCTGAGATTTTCCCTTTCTGGCGCAGCACCAGCGATACGGTGGAAACCGACACGCCCGCGTGCTTCGCGACATCAATAATGCTGACTTTCTTCAAAACCGCTCCCTGAAATTTACCGATTATCAGCCAGATAAAACACGCCTCCCAGCGTACAGGAGACGTGTCGTTCAGGCATCTTATTATTTGCCGATCATGGTGGACATGGTCTGGGCGATAAACTGTGCTCTGGCACCGAAAATCACCTGAATGCCGTTGTCGCCGACAAACACCACGCCGCGCGCGCCGAGTCCGTTAAGACCGTCTTTATCCACCGCGTCGCTTTTTGCCACTTCCAGACGCAGGCGGGTGATACAGGCGCCGACGGAGTCGATGTTATGCGCGCCGCCCAGCAGGGTGATGATCTCGGTCGCGAGCTCGGAATCCGATTTTTCATCCGCGTTGGCGGTTACTTCGGTGCGGCCCGGCGTTTTCACGTCGAAACGACGGATCACAAAGCGGAACGTGAAGTAATAAATCAGGCCCATTGGAATGCCGATGATAATGGCGCTCAGGAAGTGGGTCTGGTAGCCGTTAAACGACGGCAGGATCCCGAATGACAGATAGTCGATAAAGCCTGCAGAGAACGACTTGGCGATATGCGCATGCAGCAGGTACATGGTCATGTAGGCCAGACCCGCCATGATGGCGTTAAAGACGTACAGAATCGGCGCCACGAAGATAAAGGTAAACTCAACCGGTTCGGTGATCCCCGTCAGGAAGCAGGTCAGCGCCGCGGAGAACAGAATACCGGCCGCGATTTTCTTATTCTTCGTATGGGCTTCGTGATACATCGCCAGGCACGCCGCAGGCAGCGCGAACAGCATCAGCGGGAATTCACCCTGCATGAACTTACCGGCGTTCTGGTAGGTATCGCTGCTGAAGGATTTCACCCCTTCTTCCAGCATCTTGAACCAGATGGTCTGGTCGCCGTGGATCACCTGGCCTGCCTGGGTGGTGTAATCCCCAAACGAATACCAGAACGACGGATACCAGATATGGTGCAGACCGAGCGGGATCAGCGCGCGCTCCACCAGACCGAAGATAAAGGTCGAGGCCGCCTGGTTGTCGCCGTTAACGACCACGGAGAGGGCGTCGATACCGGCCTGGATATGCTGCCACACGTACGGCAGCAGCAGCCCCATCAGGAACGAGAGGAATGCCGTTGCAATCGCCACGAAGCGCTTGCCGGAGAAGAAGCCAAGGAATTCCGGAAGCTGCATGGTGTGGAAGCGGTTATAGCACCAGGCCGCGAGAATACCGCAGATCAGGCCGCCGAAGACGCCCATCTGCAGCGTCGGAATGCCCACCACCATGGCGTATTTCCCGCCCTGGGAGGCCATTTCCGGCGTGATGCTCAGCACGGTGCTGATGGTGATATTGGTGACAAACACCGACACCGCCGCGGACAGCGCCGCAATGCCGGATTCTGACGCCAGGCCCACGGCAGAACCAATGGCAAACAGCATCGGCAGGTTATCAAAGATAACCCCGCCCGCGTTCATCATCAGCGGCAGATGGAACTTATCGCCGAAGGCCAGCAGCAGGCCCGCAGCGGGAAGCAGTGAAATTGGCAGCATTAAGGCGCGACCAATCATCGATAACTTAGACAGCGATTTAACAAACCCTGATATCAGACTCATGCTGATTTCCCCCGAGTAGCGCTTTTTTTGGCGCTGTTATTGTAAGTAGAACGTTTTAGTAGAACGTTCTACTTATCGTGGGCAAAGCGTGAAAAACGCGCAACTGAATTTTCACTTTTCAACAGACGAAATATTGATTATTTGAAGTGGATCGATAAATAACCTTGATGGATGTGAGGGGATAGAGATAGAAATTGCCGGGTGGCGGCTTCGCCTTACCCGGCCTACAAACGGAGACAGTACGTAGGCCCGGTAAGCGCAGCGCCACCGGGCATCAAACGGCTTACGCCGTCACGGTCACGCTCTGGCCTTCAAAGCTCACGGTCTGGCCCGCGACAATCTTGCAGCGCTTGCGGGTTTCCACCGCACCGTCCACTTTGACAAGCCCGTCGGCAATGGCAATTTTCGCCTGCGCGCCGCTTTCGCTCCAGCCTTCCAGCTTGAGCAGATCGCACAGCTCAACGTGCGGGTGTTTGCCTAATGAAAATGTGGCCATCTTACGCGTCCTCTACGTCGTGATATTCTTCGCATGCCTGCAGGGTATTCTGAATCAGCGTTGCGACGGTCATCGGGCCTACGCCGCCCGGTACGGGGGTAATGTAAGAGGCGCGCGCGGCGGCATCTTCATACACCACGTCGCCGACCACTTTGCCGTTTTCCAGACGGTTAATCCCGACGTCCACGACAATTGCGCCCTCTTTAATCCACTCGCCCGGAATAAAGCCCGGCTTACCGACCGCGACGATCAGCAGATCGGCGTTCTCAACGTGGTGACGCAGGTTTTTGGTGAAGCGGTGGGTAACGGTGGTGGTGCAGCCAGCCAGCAGCAGCTCCATGCTCATCGGGCGGCCCACGATGTTGGACGCGCCGATGACCACGGCGTTCAGGCCGTAAGTATCGATGTTATAACGCTCCAGCAGCGTCACGATACCGCGCGGCGTGCACGGACGCAGGCGCGGCGCGCGCTGGCACAGGCGGCCAACGTTGTAAGGATGGAAGCCGTCCACGTCTTTATCCGGTGCAATACGCTCCAGCACCTTCACGTTGTCGATACCGGCGGGCAGCGGCAGCTGAACCAGAATACCGTCGATCTCTTTATCGGCATTCAGAGTGTCAATAAGTTCCAGCAGTTCTGCTTCGCTGGTAGTTTCCGGCAAATCGTAAGAGCGGGAGACGAACCCCACCTCTTCACACGCTTTGCGCTTGCTGCCGACATAAATCTGCGATGCCGGGTTACTGCCAACCAGCACAACGGCCAGCCCGGGGGCGCGTTTTCCGGCCGCTTTACGCGCCTTCACTTTTTCCGCGACCTCAGAGCGCACCTGCTGCGCAATCGTTTTACCGTCAATAATCTTTGCTGCCATCAGAGAGAAGATTCCGTCTGTAACGTTCGAAAGGGGGGATGCGTGTATTTTGTCAGAAGCGAGCCCCGCTGTCAGTCACCCTTTGCGCGTTTTTATCCGCAAGACGCAAAAACCCTTCTTAAGGGATGGTCAATTTCTTAGGCGGGATTAGGATGTGACCTGGTAAAATGGCAGCGTTTTGACATATTTAAAAATCACCTCCTGAGCTACTTTGTCTCCTCCGAAATAAGCTTTCAATTACTCAATTGAACGTATTTCTTATTCCCGATTTTTCGCGGGAAGGGTTATTTACATTTTAAAGGAATAGACATGAAACTCAGCAACATTGCTTCTACTGTTATTGCAACTTTGGCCCTGGTTGCGGGTGCCGCAAATGCAGCGGATCCTGCTGCGCCGGTTTCCGTAAATGGCGGTACCGTACATTTTAAAGGTGAGCTGGTTAATGCGGCTTGTTCAGTAAATACTGATTCTTCCGAGCAGACCGTTAATCTGGGTCAGTATCGTACCGCGAAATTCACCAAAGTGGGCGACACCACCTCTAATATTCCGTTCAACATTGAACTGAACGATTGCGATCCGCTGGTGGCCAAAACTGCCGCTGTTGCGTTCACCGGTCAGATCGACCCAACCGACAAAACCCTGCTGGCCGTCACCTCCGGCAGCAACGACAACACCGCGAAAGGCGTGGGTATTGAGATCCTCGACAGCAAATCCAGCGTTCTGACCCCAGACGGTGCGACCTTCTCTGCTGCGCAGACGCTGATCGAAGGGACGAACACCCTGAAGTTCACCGCGCGTTATAAATCCACGGCTGCGACTACCGAGCCAGGCCAGGCGAACGCTGACGCCACCTTCGTTATGAAATACGAATAATTCCTCCGCACAGGGATGTTCAGGCCTCAGGGACGAGGCCCGTCATACGCTATTGCCAGGAACAAAGGATGACAAGGACAGGAACACTACTGCTGTTAACCCTTGCGATGGCTTGCCCGGCATCGGCGCATACCGTGGTGATCGAAGGCGGCAAGGTTCATCTCAGAGGTGAACTGGTGAACGGCGGCTGCGCCGTGGCGCCCGACAGCCAGAATATGCGCATCGATATGGGGCAGTACCGAACCAATTCATTTTCCGGCGTGGGCAGTTTTTCCACGGTGAATGTGCCTTTCACCGTACGGCTGCTGGACTGCAGCGTTGATGTTTCGCGCACCGTGGGGATCCAGTTTCAGGGGGCCACACCCGCAGAAGATCCTCAGGTCTTTCTGGCGACATCGCGACCAGGTGAAACGCCTGTCAGCAGCGGCGTTGGGCTGGCGCTCTTTGACGAGCAGCAGCGTCAGATTATCCCAAATGCCACGGCCGTCAGCTGGCTGCCGATCGATACCCGCGAGCTGGCGTTCCATTTTAGCGCCCGCTATCGGGCTATTTCCGAACACCTCGAGCCAGGCAAAATTCAGTCGGATGTCTGGTTTACGTTGATTTATCCATAACACCTGCGAACACATTATTAAAGGTACGGTTGTGATGAATACCCTAATTAAACCAGGACTTTTTTTATCGTTTATTTTAATGATGGTTTCTGCCTGCGCGAATGCATCCGGCGGTATTGCGCTGGGAGCCACCCGCGTTATTTACCCGGCGGACGCGAAGCAAACGTCGCTGGCGATCACCAACAGCAATAAACAGGAACGCTATTTAATTAACGCGTGGATCGAAAATGCGAACGGGCAAAAAGAAAAAACGTTTGCCGTCACGCCGCCCCTGTTTGTTAGCGAGCCGGACAGTGAAAACACGCTGCGCATTATTTACGCCGGGCCTGCGCTGCCTGCCGACCGCGAATCGCTGTTTTACATGAACGTGAAAGCGATCCCGTCAGTGAACAAAGCCAAAACGGAAAACAATAACGTGCTGCAGCTGGCTATCCTCTCGCGCATCAAGCTGTTTGTGCGCCCGAACAACCTGGCAATGCAGCCGGAAGAGGCGCTTTCCCAGCTGCGGTTTGAGCGCGCGGGTAACCATCTCAAAGTCAGCAACGCGTCTCCGTATTACATCACCCTCGTCAATCTGAAGCTGGGCGGGAAGACGCTGGATAACCTGATGGTGGCGCCGAAAAGCGCGGCACAGCAGGTGCTGCCAGCCGGTGTCGGCGGCACGCTCTCCTGGCAGAGCGTGAATGACTACGGTGCCATCACGCCGGCGCGTAGCGTCAACCTGTGAGCAGAGTCAGGGCGATGAAAAACCATCAGGGACGTTACTGCCCGGTTGCACTGGCGCTGATGGCTGCGCTCTGGCCGCAGGCTGGCTGGAGCGAAAGCTATTTCAACCCGGCCTTCCTGTCCGACGACACCGCCAGCGTGGCGGATTTGTCGCGTTTTGAACAAGGACACCAGCAGGCACCCGGCGTTTATCGCGTGGATATCTGGCGTAACGATGAATTTATCGGGACTCAGGACGTGCGTTTTGAGCAGGCAGAGAACACGCCGCCGGTGGCGGGCGGGCTATCGCCGTGTATTACGCGGGCGATGCTCGACCGCTTTGGCGTCAACGTCGCGGCGTTTCCCGAGCTGGCTCAGGTCCAGGGTGAGGCCTGCGTCCCGTTGACCACGGCCATTCCCGGTAGCGAAACGGTATTCAACTTTGCCTCACAGCGCCTGAACGTCAGCCTGCCGCAGGTGGCATTGCAGAACAGCGCCCGGGGCTACATTCCGCCGGAACAGTGGGATGAAGGCATTCCCGCCGCGCTGCTGAACTACAGCTTTACGGGCAACCGGGGCAGCGAAGACGACAGCTATTACCTCAACCTGCAGAGCGGGCTGAACTACGGCGCCTGGCGTTTACGTAACAACGGCGCATGGCGATACACGCAGACCAACGGGCAGCGGCACAGCGAGTGGCAGAATATTGGCACCTGGGCGCAGCGCACCGTGATCCCGCTGAAAAGCGAACTGGTCCTGGGCGACAGCAATACCGGCAATGACGTCTTCGACAGCATGGGGTTCCGCGGCGGAAGGCTCTTCTCGTCTGACAGCATGTATCCGGACAGCCTGCAGGGCTACGCGCCCACCGTGCGCGGGATCGCCCGGACGCCCGCCAAAGTGGTGGTGCGTCAGAATGGCTACGTGATCTATCAAAGCTATGTGCAGCCGGGCGCATTTGCGATTACCGATCTCAACCCCACCTCCTCAAGCGGTGACCTGGAAGTGACGGTAGAAGAGAAAGACGGTACCCAGCAGCGCTATACCGTGCCGTACTCCACCGTGCCGCTTCTGCAGCGTGAAGGGCGCTGGAAGTATGACCTCGTCGCGGGGGATTACCGCAGCGGTAACAGCGATCAGGATACGCCGTTCTTCACCCAGGGCACCCTGATTACCGGACTTGCCAACGGCTTTACGCTCTACGGCGGAACGCAGCTGGCGTCACGCTATACCGCGGTTGCCGTCGGGGCCGGAAAAAACCTGGGCGACTGGGGCGCGGTTTCGCTCGATATCACCCACGCCCGCAGCCAGCTCGCGGACGACAGCAAGCATGAAGGACAGTCCCTGCGCTTCCTCTATGCGAAATCCCTTAACGGTTTCGGCACCAACTTCCAGCTGCTGGGCTACCGCTACTCCACAAAAGGGTTTTACACCCTGGACGATGTGGCATGGCGCTCAATGGAAGGCTATCAGTATGCCGACAGCCAGGACGATAACGATGTGCCGGACGTGCAGAGCTATCACAACCTGACGTGGAATAAAAAAGGCCGCTTCCAGCTTAACGTTTCTCAGTCGCTGGGGGATTACGGCTCGGTCTATATCTCCGGCAGCGAGCAGACCTACTGGGGTACCGACGAGTCGAACCTCTGGTACCAGCTGGGGTATGCGGGGGGCATGAAGGGGATCAACTACTCCGTTTCGTGGTCGTGGAACAAATCCGTCGGGATCGACGGCACCGACCGGATCGCGTCGTTTAACGTCTCCGTGCCGTTCAGTATCTTTACCCGTCAGGGCTATCGCCGGGACAGCGCGATTGACCGTGCCTACGCCACGGCATCCGCCAGCCGGAACAGCGATGGCGACACAAGCTGGCAAACCGGCGTCAGCGGCACGCTGCTGGAGGACCGCAACCTGAACTACAGCGTGACTCAGGGACACACCAGCACCAACGGGTCAAGCGGAAGCGCCAGCGCCAACTGGCAGGCGACCTACGGCACGTTGGGCGTGGGTTACAACTACAGCGACGATCAGCACGATCTCAACTGGCAGCTCTCCGGCGGGGTCGTCGGTCATGCCGACGGCGTGACCTTCAGCCAGCCGCTGGGTGACACCAACGTGCTGATCAAAGCGCCGGGGGCATCCGGCGTCAGCGTGGAAAACCAGACCGGCGTGAGAACCGACTGGCGAGGCTATGCGGTGATGCCGTATGCCACCGTCTACCGCTACAACCGCGTGGCGCTGGATACCAACACCATGAGCAACAACACCGACATCGAAAACAACGTGAGCAGCGTGGTGCCGACCAAAGGCGCGCTGGTGCGCGCCAGCTTTGATACCCGCATTGGCGTGCGCGCCCTGCTGACGGTAACGCGCGGCAACCAGCCCGTGCCGTTTGGTGCGGTGGTCCGTGAGACCCGGAGCGGTGTCACCAGCATGGTGGGGGACGACGGGCAAATTTACCTGAGCGGGCTGCCGCTGGAGGGCGAGCTGCTGATCCAGTGGGGCGACGGGGCGCAGTCCCAGTGTCGCGCGCCTTACAGCTTGCCTGAAAAGAGCCTGCAACAGGCAATCACAATGAAGGGGATTCGCTGTGAATAAAACCCACATTTTAGGCTTGTCGCTTCTGGCGCTACTGCCTGCGGCAAATGCATTCGCCACCGTGTGCGTCAATGAAAAAGGCGTGCCGACGGAAGTGCATTACGACCTGACGGACAAATTCAATAGCTCGAATAACCAGATTGGACAGGTCGTGACGCTCAGCGAGAAGTCGCAGTGGGTAGGGGTGAATGCCGTCTGCCCGAAGGGCACGGTCGGGAATACCACCAAGCGTAGCTATGTGACCGATTATCAGGTTACGGGAACGAGCGATGGCTATCAGTATCTGAAGCTGAATGACTATCTGGACGGGGCCATGAAAATCACGGACAGCTATGCTGGCGTGTTTTATCCGCCAAAAAACTATATCCAGATGGGGAGCCATCCTAACGTCTCCAAAAACAGACCGTTTGGCGTTCAGGACTCCAGCCTTGTCTTCCGCCTTAAGGTAACCCGACGTTTTATTAATATGGTCGTGATCCCGCGCGCCACCATGTTCCGCGTTTACGTCACCACCACCTCCTCGGATCCGCTCACCACGCCGGTCTATACCATCAGCTACAGCGGTACCATTCAGGTACCGCAAAGCTGCGCTATCAACGCCGGGAACGTGGTGGAGTTTGATTTCGGCGACATTGGTGCCTCCTTGTTCAGCAAGGCGGGCGTAGGTAACAAACCGGAGGGCGTCTCATCGCAAAGCAAAACCATTGCGATCAAATGCACCAACGTCGAGGCGAACGCCATGCTGACGATGCGCGTAGAGGCGGAGAAAGTCTCTGATAATGTGCTGGTGTCGGATAACCCGGACGTCGGGTTCATCATTGCCAACGAGAGCGGTGCGCCGCTAACGCCTAACAACCTGACAAGCAAAATTCCGTTCCGCCTCGACGACAGCGCGCAGGCAAAGGTGGGGATCCGCGTCTGGCCGGTGAGCGTGACGGGCAACAAGCCAGCGGAAGGGCGTTTCACCTCGCGCGGGCATTTGCGCGTGGATTACGACTAAGGAGCCGATATGCGA
Source organism: Enterobacter sp. SST3 (assembly GCF_000286655.1). Taxonomy (NCBI): domain Bacteria; kingdom Pseudomonadati; phylum Pseudomonadota; class Gammaproteobacteria; order Enterobacterales; family Enterobacteriaceae; genus Enterobacter; species Enterobacter sp. SST3. Next base: position 67,109 of record NZ_ALNS01000001.1, read on the forward strand.
AACGGGATCCGTTTTCTCACCGTGGCGCTCTTTGCGCTTTGCACACAGGCTCAGGCGGACACCGCGTTGGGTGAAATTAACATTCGGCTCTACGGCAATATTGTCGATTTTACCTGCGTTGCGGAAGGCAGCGACAGCGACAAGACCGTCACGCTGGGCACCTGGCCCACGAAACAGCTCAGCACCACCGGGAGCCGCACGCAGCCCATGCCGTTTACGCTGAAGCTGACCGGCTGTCCGCCGGGCGCCGCGTCGATTACGTTTTCGGGCAAAGCCGACGGGAGCAATAACGGTTTGCTGGCGCTGAACGACGCCAGTACAGCGAGCCGTGTCGCGGTAGAGATCAGGGATGCGGATAAAACGCGTCTGGCTCTCCAGCAGGCCAGCCAGCCGGTCTCGGTTGATGCGCAGGGGAATGCAACATTGTCGTTTTATGCCAATTATATTGCCACTGCAGATAACCCTCAGCCCGGACGAGCCGATGCGGATGCCACCTTTATGATTAACTATAATTAGCACTGACCGCACTCCCTGCAGCTCAGATAAGCTGCAGGGAGTGAATTCAGGTTAAAGCAGCTCGTGCGCTTTGGCGTAATCAATTAATTCCACGATGCTTTGCACGCCCAGCTTGGAATAAATATTGGATTTATGCGCGCTAATGGTTTTGTTGCTTAATAGTAGCTGTTCAGCAATTTCCTTATTGGATAATCCATTCGCCAGATAGCGTAATACCGTGACCTCGCGATTTGATAATGGCATATCGACTGCCATCCCTTTCCCTGAACCCAAATGGTTTATAAAGTTCAGCGTTTCCGATGGGAAAAAGGAATAGCCCATCAGGATCATTTCTACGGCGTTGTAGATCTCACCCAAATCTTTTCGTTTACTGACGAAACCATTTGCCCCGGCGCGAATGGCGCGACCCGCGTAAAATAACTCTGATTTAGATGAGAGGAACAGAACCTTAATGTCTTTGTTTAAGTTTCTGATTCTCTTAAGTAAAGCGAAAGCATCCGTGCCCGTGAGTTCAATGTCAAGGATCACCAGATCGATAGGGTGATTACGGATACAGTCAAGGACTTCATGGCTATCGCCAGACTTGAGCTTGACTGTGATATTCTTATTTTTCTGTAGCAGGACTTCTATCGACATTCTGACGATAGGATGTTCGTCCATAATGATAACGGATGCCGGTTTCATTTTTAATGCCTCAGATTGTTAAAAGCGTTATGCAGAGTTTGGTAAAACTCTCGAAATGCCGGAAGGATATAATGTGCAGATCCCTATACCGTAGTATTTCCCTGGAAAGAGCGAAAGCATCCTTGTTTACGTAATGAAAAGAACTATGCCTCAGCGCGGTCATCTCATTTGGCTGGTGTTGGCAAAAAGGTTTTTCTTATTCAGATTTGGTACGCTTCTTATTATACAGGGTAAGTTTTTTCCGAAAACCCTGTAAATTAATCACAGGATATTGGTTTGTATTATCTTCTGGATCTGAATCGCTATTTTTTTAAATTTAGCGGAAATATCCTGTTATCCCATTTACCGCATATTTTCATCTTTATGTAATAACAAAATATAACAGATATCTCTGTATGTTGATCAATTGTTAACAAAAATACGCATCATTTTGGGGGACTCGCCCGGTCTGATGAGGTGAGCAATTGCCCTCGCAGGCCGTCAGACCTTCATCTGAAAGCGTGAAGGTTGACCTTCAGCTCCGCAACTCCTGCACAGGAGAACATGCTATCTGCTTCGCTTTTCCCTCCAGGGCGCAGTCGCTAAGCTGCTTGTTTTTACATCATTATCATCTTGTTAACGCTGTCTGCATTCACTTAACGGATGGAGGAAAGTGCTGCCGTTCGTTCAATTTGTGGCATTTCACAAGGTTCTCGCCCATAAATTAGGAATAGTTATAATTTCGACTTTATTGTTAAAAATTAACATTTTTGAAACACGAATGGTAAGTAAATTCTTAAAGCGCTTTAGGAAATAAGGGGTTAGGACGTGAGTGAAAACGTGCAGTCTGAGAGGTTATTAAGAAGATGCAACAATTCCTGTCGATGACTCAGCCCCAGCTTCACCAGGATGCAGCTAAGACGATAGATAATGCGGCTATACGGACGATTCTGCATAAGGGCAATCTGACGTAACGTCTTGCCCCGGGAGAGTTCCTGCAGGATCGGCCATTCATTGCGGTTGAACCAGTCTTTGTCGGAGCCCTGTGGCGGGCGGGCATCCAGCAGGCTGTGCTGGAGTGCCGCGGCGTTCAGCTGGCGCTCGAGCACATGAAAGGGACCTGCCGCTTTGCAGAAAAGGCGGGTGTCGTAATTATCGGCCCGGACTAACAGCCAGGGCGTCAGGAACGGAGGAAACAGGCTATGCCTTCTCAACTGATCCAGTTTCTCCAGAAGCCCCGTTGACCGGCTTTCAATATCCACGACCAGACGGGCGGAGGGCCATTGCGTCTGCGCGACAAGGGCGTCGTCCAGCGTGGCGTAATCGCAGCAGCTGCTCAGGGGAAACTGTCCGTTGAGAAAACCGGTGCGCAGGAAATGATCCTCCGTCACCAGGAGAATAAACGGGGCGTCTGTTTTGCGGGGCTGGCTGATGGACTGGCTCAAAAATTCGAGCCGGTCGAAAAAGGGGGGAGCAAAAGGTGAGCGCGTAAATCCCAGTGCATCACTTCCTGTACGCCGCCGCCGGTAACGGCGCACTGTCATTCGCATGGTCTCCCTCGTGGAAATGGCGTTTTAATCCTCCGGCCATGTCCAGGACGGCCAGTAATATCCCTGGCCGAAGTCTGCGCCTGCCTGCAGTGCCCAGGTACGATCGCGTTCAGTCTCAATACCTTCGATAAGCACTTTCCCGGCAAGCTGAAAGCAAAGGGAAACCAGTTGCCTCAGCGCAGGGGTGTCGCGTAAACGCCAGAATGCTTCCTTATCTATTTTGATGCCGCTTAACGGAAGTCGACAGGATAAAAACGACTGCACTAAGACATCATCAATGTCATCCAGCCAGATAGCGTGCCCCTGTCTGCTCAGCTGCTGCAGATTCTGAACCACGCGCTGCTTCTGCGCGACGGACAGCGCCAAAAAAGCCGCAAGGTCGACAAGCTCAATATTGAGCGGCACGCAGGGGAGTCTGATGAGCCGCTGGAAGGACGCAGGCTCTGTCAGGACGGTTATCGGCAGATTAATAAAAAGGTTATGACCGTGCGGCGTATTTTTTAACGCAGCAAGCTGCGCCTCAAGCAGCGTTAGCGACCAGCCAGCGGACCGATCGCAAAAAAAATCCTCACTGTGCCGCGTATCGGCCAGGACGCTAAGGACCTCGACGCCAACCTGACGCAAAGAGGCGAGGGCGACGATAGGCTCAAGCTTAATGCCGACGATGTCCTGAGAGAGGTACTGTAACCGGGGGGGCGTATCGATCAGGTTTTGCGCTGTCACTCCATTGTCCTGTTGTCTGTCAGCCTCCAGGCGGCCGGGATACCTGGCTCTAGTGTGACGAGCTGACGTTCAGGAAAACAGCAGGCGTTACTTAAATGCAACTAAGCCTTTTCGCAGCGCTAAATTTTACGGTAAAACAGGGAGGAATGTTGAGAAAATAGCCGTATTTACAATCGGCTAGCGGTAATTGGCCCTGAAAACGGAAAAGGCATTGACTCACCTGCCATTGACCGTATAATTCTTCGCGTTTCACCACCGCGAAGTACACGCTTCTCAGTGCGCCCTTAGCTCAGTTGGATAGAGCAACGGCCTTCTAAGCCGTAGGTCGTAGGTTCGAATCCTACAGGGCGTGCCATTATCACTTCCACTAACGTCTCTCAAAGTCTACTAAATCCAGTAATACCAAGCCATTCAGCTTAATCTCGCTCTCCCTACGTCTACTAAATTGTATTGAAATCCACACCAAAGTGGGGGTACATTCGGGGGTATATACAGGTTCAATGGAAAGAGATACCCCCAATGAAGTTAACGGCACGCCAGATAAGCACAGCTAAGCCTCAGGACAAGCCCTACAAACTGGCGGATGGCGGTGGGCTGTACCTGCTAGTTAACCCAAATGGGTCCAGATACTGGCGACTGAAGTACCGCCTCGCTGGAAAGGAAAAGCTCCTGTCTATTGGTGTTTTCCCTGATGTAACCCTCGCTGAGGCAAGAGATAAGCGAAATGAAGCCAAGCGATTACTCGCTAATGGTGAAGATCCGTCTGAGGTTAAGCGGGCGGAGAAACAAGCCAGAATACTCGCTGTGAATAACAGTTTTGAGTCTCTTGCACTTGAATGGCATGAACATAAGAAACCGAATTGGTCTTCCGGTTATTCTGACGACATACTCGAATATCTGCGAAAAGATATTTTCCCTTATATCGGTAGAAAAGCTATTACCGATATTAAACCAATGGACATGCTTTCAGTTCTGAAGAAGATGGAAGAACGGGGTGTCCTGGATAAGCTCAAGAAAACGAGACAGGCTTGCCGCCAGATATTCACTTATGCAGTTATCACTGGAAGGGCAGAGTACAATCCAGTCACGGATTTGGCAGGTGCTCTGAAATCCCCCAAACAGCAACATTTCCCTCATCTCTCACCAGCTCAACTTGGACCCTTCAGACAAGCTGTCGATGCATATAGTGGCAGTAAAATTACCCGCATCGCGACATTACTGCTCATGTACCTCAGTGTCCGAACCATCGAACTTCGTGCTGCTGAGTGGCATGAATTTGATCTGAGCAAAGATCTCTGGCTAATCCCAAAAGAGCGCATGAAGATGCGCCGACCACACCTAGTTCCTATTCCGAGACAAGCCAAGGAGCTGTTGCTCGAACTCAAAGAGATTACCGGTAGAGGAAAGTATGTTTTCCCGGGACGTAATGACGCAGGGAAGCCGATGAGCGAAGCCAGCATTAACCAGGTGATTAAACGTATTGGCTATGCCGGTCAAGCAACTGGCCATGGCTTCAGACACACCATGAGCACTGTATTACATGAACAGGGATTCAATTCTGCCTGGATAGAGGCGCAGTTGGCACATTCTGACAGAAACACGATACGTGGCACCTATAATCATGCTCAGTACATTGATGGGCGGCGCGAGATGCTTCAGTGGTATGCAGACTATCTGGATGAGTTGGCTGATAAAACCACCAGATAGGAGCTTTACTTATGTGAGATGAAAGTAGTTGTTCCAATCGTTCCAGTGCCCCATATATGTTGATATGAATATAAGTTATTGTTTTTATTTATATAAAATTTTTGATGATGGAGCTACTTATGCCATGTTTGGAACAAATATCAGAACTAATGTGGCATACCCTACAATTTACTGGTTAGGTATACAGTGAAGCTAGACATGTATACTTCAGTAGATGATAATTCCACAAAAGAAAATGGCTATGTCTAGGTTGATCCCCGAAAACCCGTACACCTCTGCGGGCTGGCATGGCCGCCAAAATCAGAGGACGAGAGGTGACGTAATGGGCTTGTTTCAACAAATAAACAATGAAAAAAATGAACTAATACATTTTGAAACTTTATTATCAGAAATAGCCAAACAAGAAAATATTAGTTTCTCAGATGCTTGCGCAATTATAGCTAGGGAAGCATATTGGCATATGGATGACATCCCATTTGGTGAGCCGTTTTATTTATATGATTATGATGTCATCAGTGGCTTTAAGAAAAGTGATGGCTTTTCAAAACAATCTTTAAGCTTCTTAAAGGATATGGCTCTTGGAGGGGTGTTTTCTGAGGAATCCAGCCCTGATTTGAAAGGTGTTTATTCTAGATGTGATGGGGGGAATGGATGGTATCGTGAATTTTATTTTAGAGGGACAGAGATTACTATGGCCTTTATTGATAGTAATGTAAATATTCCGCCCTGTTTAGAGAAATTTCGTGTGCGTGCCGAGAAATTGTTAAAGGATAAGAAAGACCGTTTAGCAAAGAAAAAAGAAAAGGAAGGCCAAATAGTAGTATCACGAGATGAACTTGAAAAAGAGATCGAGCTCTTGCGTGCTGAGATAACAACACTGAAGGGCGCACTACCTTCACAATTGGGTGAGTTTAGAGACGATGATCCTCTCTTGATCGCAATTCAACTTCGTAATTCTGAGTGGTCAAACTACGACGTGGATGACCGCAGGACTATACCGTCACAGGATGCGCTAGTTGCCCAGCTAAAGTTGGAATATGAAAACATGCCTGATGCTCAGGCTCGTGCAATCGAAAAGGTAGCATGCCCTATTAAGAGAAAATGACTGGCGACCCTTAGGGTAAATACATAGTCTATGTGGCATTCGCACCCTTACCCTGAGGGTAAAATAAAGTTACTATGATGGTTAAACTAACCCAAAATCCCCTTACCCTCATAGTTACTTCTCTCTTATTACTATTAGCCCTAATGTTGCGATGAATTGCATTACTTCTATGTCATCATTTATCTCGTAAACCACAAAAGACGTTACGAGGTAAATATGTCTCACTCATTCATTCGCCTTTCCGAAGTCCAGCGCCGTACTGGCTATAGCAAGGCCTGGCTCTACCGCCTGATGAGTCAGGGTAAATTCCCGTCTTCCATCAAAATTGGCTCGCGCTCCATTGCCTTCGTTGAAAGTGAAGTTGATGACTGGATTAACCAGCGCATCGAAGACTCACGTAAGGAGGTTGCCTGACTACGCATACTTTTACGAATAACTTGCGTGAAATTGCGATAACCCTTTGGCAGGATCGTTATGTCGCGACAGCTACCAACTAATTAACGACAGGTAAATCATCATGACTAAATTTTATGCCCCTACCGGGGAGGGAATTGCTCAACCTAAAATCGGCCAGCACGGCATTTCTACGCCAACCATGAGTAGTCTGGAAATGGTCGATTACATCAATGCCGAGCGTAAAGCGAAAGCCGAAGCAGAAGGATTAACTTTCCCATGCAAGCGCTATACGAAGATTCTACACAAACACATACTTGCCAAGTCGCCGAAGGTTTTGGGTGAGGGACACTCAGCCAAATTTTTGGCTCAGTATAGTGATAGCACTGGGCGTGAGCTTCCCTGCTACCAGTACCCTAAGCGCGAAGCTTGCCTGATGGCGATGAGCTATAGCTATGAGCTGCAGGCCAAGGTTTACGACTACATGGAAGAGTTAGATCGCCAGGCTCATGGCTACCTCAATTATTCAGTCCAAGAACTACAGGCAATTGTGGCTGGAGCTCGTAAGGTATCAGATGAAGACTCAAGTGATGCTGGCCGCCGTTTACGTAAACGTCAGGACGATCTGGTACTGCTCGAGAAAGCGGAATCGCTGGTTGAAAGCCTCAGTCAGTTGAAGCTCGATTTTATCGGTAGCGAATGTGATAAGGAGATTCATTAATGTGTGATGAGCAAACACTTAATCCGGTTAATGAGCTTGAGAGAATCAGGGCGCTTGCAGTTGCTGCCGGCTATTTATCCACTACAGGGAAAGAGGCAACACTGTTGTATGAACTTGTAGATTTAGTGGGGGAAATCGCCCGCAAAGCACTCGAGCATGAAGGCGTATTATAGGTTTCGTTACTATGGGTGGCCTACGCCACCCCATATTTTCATCCGTCCACTTTCATGTCTGCCAATGTTTCAACATTATCCCAACCACCACAGGTGTTAACCATTTCACCCAGCCTTGAGAAACAGGCATTCATCCAGCGCAGACCGCGAGGTGTTAGTGATGGCACTGTTCCCCAGTCAATAAAGTCAGAGTTTTTTCGATCCATATAGCCAATAAGATTGAGCATGTTGGTGTAATGCGCCCTGCGACGTTCTAAATTCCATCCCTTGTCTTCAAGATATGAGTCGATGAATCCCTGAAGCGAGGGTTGGTTTAATGAAATATCACCATGCACATGACGATACACAGGTCGATGATGTACGCTGACCAAATGGAACAGATAGGCATCAGACAGCCATGTAAGAGCTTGCTGGTGGGCCTGCTGAATTGAGCTGACATGATCGCAGATGTCCCTTTTCATCTCACATACCCTCGGGTGTATAAATCGCTTTATCGTGACTGTATTCGCCGTTCCATGTCTTTTTCATCGGCAGTTCACCTTTCATATACAGCTGGTACAGGCGATGACATCCTTTCTCCAGAAGCACAGGTGTAAACTTTGTGAAAGCATCCTTGCCGTGCGGGGTTATCTGCGTCTGGTCTTCTGTGAGATATTTGTCGCGTGCATATGAGGCGACACGCCAGCGAGGATCTTTCTCAGGATCACGTTGTTCGTTGAACACCCAGTCACGCTCGAATACCCACCACATCATTTTGTTGATATTGACGCCATTAAGAGCCTTACAGAATGCAGGGATCGTCATGCCTTTGGTGAAGTGTTTCTCCAGACTCTCAACGGTGGCGCTGAGCGTTTTATTTTCCAGCGCAGCGGCTTCGGCTCGTTCTTCGGCCTCGATAACCATCAGCGCCAGCTGTTTACGGCTGAGAGCCACCTGTGTTGACGGTGCCGCTATGGCATCACGCTGAGTAAAGTAAAATTCCACCAGGTCTTCGTGATATCCCCAGGCTTGATCGGTTTCCAGCATTTTTGCGTGGTTGGCCGCACCGCGTTCTGTCCACAGAGTCAGGCTACGCGTTTTGTTCGAAATTTGTGCGGGACTAAAAGAGACTCGCAAATTTTCCAGTTCCGTTCCTGAGATTTGGAAGTAATGCTTACCTTCCACGAAACGTGATTTATTGCGGTTGAAATTGCGGCGAATATTCTCCATATCGGTTCCGTATCCCGCTGCCAGCTGTTCAGTGGTTACTACACGTTGACCGCGATACTCAATGATCTGCAAGTCACGAGCCGCGACTGGCGTTAATTCAGTTTTCATTGCCATGTTACTTATCCTTCTTCAATTCGATCCCGATGTGTTTTGCGTAACGGCGCATACTGCGATTCAGTGGTATCAGTACGTTGCCGTCCCCGGTACTGAACTGCGATACAAACTGCTCACATTGCGCATTTTCGCGAACTGGTTCCCGTGTTAGCCGGTGCCCTTGTGCCAGCGTCAGCCCACATAGCCCTTGTCGAGTTTTGCTGCTACGTCTCTTTACCATCAGCGCACCCCCTCTGGTTTGCTGGCCTGCAGCTCTGCCTGCTCTTTCACGTAGCGGTCGTGCATGGAGTCCCACTTCGCCAGCCACTTTTGAGCCTCGCGCTTACGCGCCAGGATTCGACCTAGACGGCGAATGCAACGTTGGTGGGCCATGAAATACTCATGGGTTATGCCGCCCCGCTGCCAACAGTTAAGTTCTGGCTTAAGAGGATGGACTGCCTGCACATCCGGGTGACGCTGCTCAAATCCGGAGCGCTCAAATGCTTCTGAAGTCATGAAGAACGCCAGATACCGGATCGCCGTGTCTCGGGAGAAGCATTTTTTAATTCGTCCGTGGCGTACTGCCACGAACAGCGGGCCAACTGGCGTATAGTGTTTCTGTAATGCCAGGTCAATCGTGCTGGCGGTGCGGTTATCGAACATAATTAATTTTCCTCACTTACATTCTTCTTTTTCACGTAATCAACAACCTCGTTCAGAAGTTCGTCGATAATTAATTTCCCTGAATCTGTCAGATATTCGGTGTGTTTATTAATTCCTATGGCATTTTGATATGCGGTTTTGATAGTTGCGTCACCCTCATATCTGCTAAGCCCACCGCGTGTTATTCCTTCAAAGCGTAATAACAGCTGATTCATGAAGTTCTCATTTACTTCTAAGGTTTCAATTTTGTTTTCGGGCAGTTTTATAATCAGTAGGTTTCCACCAGTCTTACGTTTGAGTCGCGCCAATGCCGCGTTAGCAACTCTGCGCCGGTAGGTATCGATAATATTCATAGTTAGTACCCATAAGCTTTCTTAAGATAAAGACGAGCGATTACCTCGTAACCACACACCGCATAGAGGCATGCTGATCTGTATGCTGATTGGTCTTTGATAAAAGTCATACGAAGCGCCTCACAGCCAAAGAAGCGACTACCCGACCATGAATTTTTATTTCTTTCTGTTCATCGGTGTTAAGGGTGAAGGTTTCGTAATGATGGTTGTCCGAAATAATTTTCAATGAACCACAAACCAATGGCTCTACTCTCTTAATAAAAAGGCAAGGACGACCAAATACATCCATCGTATAAACATAAATGCCAGGGGTAAGCGCACGGCCACCGCAATCAACGAAAGCCACTACCTCACAGGGTTCGATGGTCGGCTGCATTGAGTCTCCCTCCATCCTGCAGCTCTGTACGCGGTTACCAAAGTCATTAATATTGTCAGAGCCAAACAGCATTTGAGGCGTTTTTATTGGTTGATTAATTGCGAGAGAATTTTGCATTTCATTTCCTCAGGGTGTGTTTGTTCCCACCCGGAAAGGTGTTGTTTATATTAAGGTGAGTTAATTAATATGTTGCTTGTTTGGCTTCGAACATCTTTTTAATGTCAGGATAAGCATCAATGATTTTTTTAGCGTCATCACAGGCTTCATCGTATGACTTAAAAAAATCAACCAGGACGAAATAGTTATCGATGCGTTCGTAAACGGCGAACTCCATCTCACCAACAAACGTTGTATTAAATTGATAATTAAATCCTTTCTCACAAGGCTGCACAGCATAGCAATAAGACCAGTGCGAATTTGCTGCTTTGAGCTTGGCGTGAATATCAAATTCCATGCTGTTTGGTTTTGGTAGGGAAGTTGTGTTCATCTCATTGGCTCCGTTGTTTGCCGATGAATGAATACTACAAAACGTACATATTTATGTCTATACAAATCGTACATTTATTTGAGCGGTTTGTACAAAGTGTATGAATATTAAAAGGAAATAAATTACATGATGTGAGGTTTTGCGGGGAAACAAAAAAGACCGCAATTAAAGCGGTCTTATAGTAAAAATGGTGTTATTAGAAAGTATCTTCAGGCCACTGGGCTGTTATAACCCTTCCGATGATTCTGCAGTCCTCGTTGCAAGGAATGCTTTGATAGCGAGGGTTTGGATTGAGAGGCTCCAGCCATGGCTGACCATCTTCACGAACATATCGCTTGAATGTAACTTCTGAATCGTTGTGAATAGCCGCCACGCAAAAATCACCATGATCAACAACCTCTGAAGGATCAACTAAAATGAGCATTCCTTCAGGAAAACTAGGCCTTGTTCCTTGAGGAGCAGTCATTGAATGTCCGCTAACTTCAAGCCAAAACGAACTGGGGCCTGCTTTCTTGGTCGAAGCAACCCATTGCAAAGAATCACGCTCAGTTAGCGCTGTACCTTGAGCAAACTGACCAGCCTGCAATGTTGTGAAAAGAGGATACTCATATTGCTGCTTCACTGGAGGATGAGTTAGATCGTCTGCAACTGTAAATGTCCCGTCAGGATTTAAAGTGGCTCCAGAAATTTCCAGTATTTTGAATATTGTACCTACCTCTGCTAACGAAGGGCTTCTCCTCCCGTTAAGCCAATGCCCCATTGCTCCCTGAGTTACACCCATCTTCTCAGAGAGTTCTGCTTGGGTCATACCAAGCACAGCTAGTCTGGCTTTAGCCAGTTCGTTCCAGTGTTTTTTCATGGTCTAAATGATACACCTTGTGTAGTTTACCTCAATGCACAATATGTACAATTTGTTTGATTGTGTAAACTACATAATGTACATTTAATTCTCCATAAGGAGGAATCATGAACAACCTTAGAGAATTAAGGCGATCGCTTCATCTTACCCAGCGGAGCTTGGCTAATGAAATTGGTCAAACGATTAGTTCTATTGGCCATTACGAATCTGGAAGGCGAACTCCTGATATAAAAACATGCCATCAGTTGGTAGAGGCATTAAGTAAAAATGGGAAAAAGTTCTCTATCGAGGATATTTTTCCCCCAATCATTGGAGAGTGACATGCCACGACATTGTTGCGTTAGCGAACCTTTACTGGTGGTTGAATTCAGTAACGAAGATGAGTTGGCGGGTGTCGCATGAGCATGGAACTGATGGTTAAAGCAATGAAGGTCAAGGTGGGAAATCCACTGCGTAAGCTCGTGCTACTGAAGCTTGCAGATAACGCTAGTGACCATGGCGAGTGCTGGCCGAGCTATCAACACATCGCTGATCAGTGCGAAATCAGTAAGCGATCTGTGATGAATCACATTGATGCTTTGTGTGAATGCGGCCTGGTAAAAAAAGAACTTCGCCCAGGGCCAAAAGGCAACTCAAGCAATGTCTATCGCCTTGATTTTAGTAGTGCAGGAGATTCACTAGAGAGGAGTGCAAATCGTTCACTACCTAGTGCAAATCGTTCACTACCTAGTGCAGGAGATTCACCAGGGGGTAGTGCAGGAGCTGCACCCAGAATCAGTCACTCTTTTGAACCAGTCAATGAATCAGTCATAGAGCCTAAATATAACGGTTCATCTGACAACGATTCTGAAAAATATCGCTCTTCCAAAGAGAACTATTCCAAAGAGTTCGAGCAGGCATGGCAGGCATACCCAAAACGTGCTGGCGGTAATTCTAAAGCTGCTGCCTGGAAAGCGTGGAGAGCTCGAATCAAAGACGGTGTTAACACTGAGGCAATGCTGGCTGGTGTAAACCGTTATGCCGGATATGTCCGTGCTACAGGTAGCGCCGGAACGCAGTACGTGAAACAGGCGGCGACGTTCTTTGGGCCCGATCGGCATTTCGAAGAATCATGGCAGGCGCCTTCTGGCGCGGTAAGCGGTCGACCTGGAGGACTGCCGGTTTCGGGGTTTAGTGAACAAGACTATGGCCAATCAGACTGCAACTGGTAAGCAGGAGAAATCACAATGCTGAGTATTAAACAACGCGAAGAGAGGGAAGCTCTGATGGCGAAGCGAGAAGGGCTTCGTGAAGAACTGGCGCTCGCTGTAGAACATCAAAAACCGTGGCAGTGGAGAAGTTGGGAGTCTGGTGAATGCCATACTGTTTCCTGCGAGAAACATGGCGGCTATGAGTGTATTTCCCTTATTGGAAAAGCGTTCCGGGGTGTTGAAAATATTAAGCATTCCCAGTGCCCGGAGTGTGTGAAAGCGGAACTGGCGGGCATTGAATCTAGTCTGCGTGCATTACGAGTGGCAGACCTGATTGACAATGCGGGGATCGCACGACGTTTCGAAGCATGTGAATTCGATAACTACCAGGCCATCAATCAGGATGCCGCCAAAAATCTCTCTTCCTGTCAGCGTTACGCCAGCAGCTGGCCTGAACGCCTGAAGGCTGGAACCGGACTTGTGATGACTGGCAACTGCGGTACCGGCAAAAACCACCTGGCAGTGTCTATGGCGAAAAGCATCATCCGCGATCATCTCGCTAAAGTGGAAATCACTGATGTTATGCGGCTAACCCGAGCGGTGAAAAGCACGTGGCGCCACAATGCTGAAATGACGGAGGAAGATGTCATTGAGCGCTTTGCTTCACTAGATCTGCTGATTATCGACGAAGTAGGCGTTCAGTTCGGCAGCCCGACTGAAATGACCATCCTGCAGGAAATTATCAATGCTCGGTACGAAAGCATTTTGCCAACAATCCTGATCAGCAATCTTACATTCGACCAGCTGAAAGAGACTATTGGTGAGCGAATCGTGGACCGGGTTACCGATGGTGGCCGCAACCGTCTGGCATTTGGCTGGGGAAGTTTCCGCGCTATCGCGTCAGGAGTTGTAGCATGACGCCTGTCTGGAAAAATGAAGATCTGGAAGGTGCGGTTATCGGCGCAATCTTTCTGCGTGGTGCCGACCCTGAGGTACTGGATATTCTTTCCAGAGTGCCTGCCACCGCTTTCTCGGTACCGCAGTATCGGGAAATATATACTGGGATATGCCGTCAGGCGCGTGGAGCTGGCGTTATTGACCCTGTACTGCTCTGCGAAAACATGCCAAAGCACAGCGCAATCATTATGGACTCGAGCCGTGTCGCATGGGCGAAGTCGGCGCTTGTGTCCTACGTTTCCACGCTGGAGCGTAATTCAGCTGTTCGTGATGCCGAAGCTGTGATTGAAAGGGCGCTGGCTGATCTCCGGAGTGCTCACAATGGTGATGCGGCTTTATCGGCATTCAGGGCTGCACAGAACAGCATTGCCGCAATTTCTCTCGAAGAAAAGACCGTTCAGCCAGTTCATATCGACGACATTCTTCCTGCTGTAGTGGATCGGGTAGATGCACGCAACCGCGGGCTCGAAGAAGCCAGAAGCCTCATGACGGGTATTGAAGAGCTTGATGCAAAGACTGGCGGCATTGAACCTACAGACCTGGTGTTTATCGCAGCGCGGCCGTCGATGGGTAAAACTGAATTGGCGCTGGATATCATCGACAAAGTTTCTGAGCAGGGCCGTGGCGTGCTGTTCTTCAGCATGGAAATGCCAAACATCCAGATCGGAGAGCGTATGGTATCTGCTGCCGGTGGCATGTCGGTTTCACGCCTGAAAAAGGCTGCTGAATTTGAAGATGAGGACTGGGCCAGACTGACAAACGGTGTAGAGCGCCTGACTGGTCGTAGCATCTGGATGGTTGATTCCACCGATCTGACAGTAGATCAGATTCAACAGATAGCTACCCGCCTGCAGCTGGCGCATCCTGAAATAGCGCTGGTGGTCGTTGATTATCTGGCACTTATCAAAATTGAAAGCACTGCACGATATGACCTTGCCGTCGGTGAGGTATCAAAAGGACTCAAACGTCTGGCTAAATCTAATAAAACGCCGGTGCTTGCCCTGAGCCAGCTTTCTCGTGGCGTTGAGTCGCGGCCCAATAAGCGACCGATGAACTCAGACCTCAAAAACTCGGGTGAGATCGAGGCAGATGCTGATCTGATCATGATGCTTTACCGCGACGAAGTTTATAACCCTGAGTCTCCAGCGAAAGGGATCGCGGAAATTAACGTGACCAAACAGCGAAACGGTGAACTAGGCACGATTTACCGTCGATTCTATAACGGGCACTTCCTGCCAATTGACCAGGAGTTAGCAAAGCAGCGTTCGGCGCCACAGCAGAAAACTCAAACCAGACGATACGCAAAAGATAGGCAATCCAGCAATGCAGACTATTAAAACCATTAAAACAGCGGGGGCAAGCGCATGAAACTGGAAGCATCACTTAAACATTTTAGTCCTCAGGGAATGCACATCAACGATAGTATGGGAGTGAACGATAATGCGTGATATTCAGCTTGTACTGGAAAGATGGGGGGGATGGGCATCCAACGAAGGCTCTCAGGTTGACTGGTCACCGATTGGCGCGGGCTTTAAAGGTCTGTTGCCGCAGGAGGGAAAATCACGCCCTTCATGTTGTGACAACGACGGCATCATTGTTGATACAGCCGTAGGGATGCTGAGAAAGACTGGCAGGCATGATGAATTAGAGTTGGTGATGCTTCATTACATGTTCGGTGTATCTAAGTCTACCATCTCCAGATGGAAGCGGTGTTCGGAAGGTAAAATCAGGCAAAAGATGATGATAGCTGAAACTTTCATCGACGCTTGCATTATCATGTCCGGAGCCCGACTTGAAATGGACGACTGGACCCATCACAGCAACGTGAAAAAAGTCGCATAAAATGCTTTTCGTTACGAATTTTACTCGCTATTGTGTTAAGAGTGGTCACTTCGACACACAGCTTAATCATCGAAACCCTGCCAGCAATGGCGGGGTTTTCTCGCTTCTGGCATAGATAGTTCGTTTGGTAAGGATATTCAGGTAAGATAATTTGCATCGAGAGATGTAAGGACGGGGAAGTGGCAAATTTACCTTCGGATTACTTTTTGAGTGCTGACGATAAACTCGTAGACTTTCTGGAGAAGCAGGGAGAGGAGGTAATTCGTGAGATTCAAACCTCCAATAAAATCAACGTTGAAAATGGTTACAAGCTTTTGAGCATTCAGATTGTTGGTATTGGATCTTCTTTTCTTCTTCTTACACAAAAAACGAATTTTGATTTTCTGACAGCGGGTATAGCGACTTTTACCGTTCTATGGGCCTGGTGCGCTATTTACTTAGTTCACTCAGGCTTATCTGTAAAAATGAGAGGCTTGATTTATGCCCCACCTCAAGCTCTGTATACTCAGAATTATAAAAAAATTGAGAAAGACAGTTATCAAATGTTCTTTGATGCTGGATATGAGGGGGCAGAAAATCCCTTACCTCTAATTCGGCGATACCGGCTTGTTAATCTTAATGATACTGCCAATGAATTGCTTTTAGAGAATGAAAAAATTCGCAATTGCTTAGATAGGGCGAGAATGTTTACTATCCTCGCCCCGGTAGTGGCAATGCTTATTTCTGCTGTTTTTTTAAGTATTCTTTGACTGAATCGGCAGAATCTCCAACGAATACACGTTGTGTGGCAAAGTCAGCAGTACTTTGAGATGGTACTGGCTTTGGATCTGCTGGTTGCTGAGGTTTGCTTTCACCTTGGGGCTTGTTTTGTTGAGACATAATCATCCTTTTCTGAGTGGTTACTTTTGGCGATTTAACGATATCAGATAGGACATAAGGCAACCATAAAAACCATGAATATTGCGTGGTTAGTTTGACTTATGTATCATCTCGCTCCCGGCCCTTTAGCTCAGTTGGTTAGAGAGTGTGACTCATAATCGCCCGGTCGCTGGTTCAAGTCCAGCAAGGGCCACCAGACCGCCACTAGCTCATCGGGAAGAGCGGCAACTTAATGTTGTAGTACGAGGTTCGAGGCCCCGGTGGCGGACCAATGCCGACTTAGCTCAGTAGGTAGAGCAACTGACTTGTAATCAGTATGTCCTATCCTGTTTCTGGCACTACGGTAGTTGATGGTGGACTGACGGGGCCAGCATGTTTGGCTTCGCAACTGGGCTTTCACGAAGGTGCATTGCACCAGTAGTCCCCCTGCAATATCGTCGAGTTCACCTGATTTATTCAATCCCGACATCTTATATGAAGGTCGCTGTGATACGGACCTGGCTTATGTCTTGTGTTGAGAATTTGTTGAGCCGCTTTAAGTTAACCTGCTTGCAATTAACTAGCAGGGTAATTGTGTTGTTAAAGACTCTCAAAATACTGGCTTTAGTGATCTGTTTTGTGGTTAGCTGTGCAATGTACTTTCATCTCTATGTAGTGATGAATAAGGATTGTATTGGGAATACCGCAGAAGAGGTGACCTATGGGCATCTGGAAGATTGCCCTGATACTGACTGCCAGCCTTATAGCTGGAGTTGTTATTTACATTGATGTTATCTCGGATTTCATTGCCGATGCCAATTTCCTTCACCTTCCTTAGATGTTTTTGCGTGAGCGCTGCTTTTTGCAAAATTGCTGTGTGAAAATACTGACCTTTGGGTTCAGCGCTCATCCAAAAGCATCTCGTGAAATCCAGTTAACCTCGGGTGGTTTGTTGGATGAGGTGCCTCAAATTCATCCAGTTTAGCGATTCTGGTGCTTGATACCTAGCTTGGAAGGCCATCCCTGGATATGTAGTGGCTTTGGCATGCTAGGTAAGGGAAATTAAAATGAGAAAAAAGACGAGGGACTTTACAGGCGACATCACATCCCTCGACAAAAGATTCCCTTCTACTTCTTGATTAGACGAGAACGGGTAGTGAATTTAGGATATTAGCAACTTAAAAATCAACGGAAAATTTAAAATTTACTTTAAGTCGCTGAAAATGAATAGTCTATTCTCTCCCTGTTTAATTTGACCTAACTGTTAAGTGGTTAGTACAGTGTGTTTGTGGTGAATCCTTTCTATGCGAAAGGGCGTTCCAGTCAACTTCTATCTGCAGGTATGCGCGCGGCTTTGCTGACTGGGGTAGAGTCACCGGGAGGCACCCGGCACCATGACAACAACAATACAAGTTTCAAATTCCTTGAGAGCCTGCCATAAAACGCAGGCCTTTTTTTATGGTTTCGCAAACTGCTGCTACTCTTTGAGTTGTGGGAAGTAACTGAATGCCCTGTGGTTCTCCTGGACCGATAGTGAATCAGCCGATACAGCTTCACTTCTGAGCATAGTTCTTACTCACACCTACCTTACAAATAGTCAACTCATTGGCCCGCTATCAAAAGCGGGCTTTTTTTATTTCAGGCTCCGGGGACCATCATCGACATGCCTAATTGTTAAATAGTCCCGAGGGCCTGACCCCTTACACACAGCTCCCGCCATTACGCGAGGAGATAGAGATGATCCGATATATGCCTGACAAAATCGCATCCGCAGTCTCGTATTGCGTGTCTGGCAGTCTTATTTGTGGAGGCGGCATTTTGCAATGGTTGCACGACCTCGACTGGAACAAGGTTGCAGTGATTGGCGGTTTTCTTATTGGTATAGCCACTTACCTTACCAACCTCTACTTCAAAAGACGCCAGACCAAGGCATACGAGAAGGCCCTCAAGAAGGGCTACATTACCGCTCCACCACAGGATAATTAACATGGCATCGACAAGAGCAAAACTCAGCGCCGCTATGCTATCCCTGATCGCCGCTGGAGCATCAGCGCCAGTGCTGTTTGACCAGTTCATTAGTGAGAAGGAAGGCAATGCTCTCGTGGCCGTCATGGATCCTGGTGGAGTCTGGTCGCTTTGCCATGGCGTTACAGTTATTGACGGCAAGCGTGTAGTGAAGGGCATGACCGCCACCGAGGCGCAATGCAAGAAGGTCAACGCCATTGAGCGTGATAAAGCGCTTGCCTGGGTCGACCGGAATATCAAGGCTCCACTGACCGCGCCGCAGAAAGTTGGCATCGCATCGTTCTGTCCGTACAACATCGGCCCCGGAAAATGCTATCCATCCACCTTTTACCAGCGAATCAACGCCGGTGACCGGAAAGGGGCCTGTGAAGCTATCCGCTGGTGGATTAAAGATGGCGGCCGTGATTGCCGGCTAACCAAAGGCCAAAAGAATGGCTGCTATGGGCAGGTCGAGCGGCGCGATCAGGAAAGCGCGCTGGCGTGCTGGGGGATAGACCAGTGAAACTTAATCTTTTCCCAGTCGCGATTGTAATCATTGCTGGCCTGTCAGTCGCACTCGTTAAAAGCTGTTCAGACGCCAGCAGCCTGCAGAGTGATAACGACGTTCTGAGAAGTGACAACACTTTGCAGGGGCAGGTGATCGCCACTCAGGCATTCAACTTCAATCGGTTCAATCAGGTTGCAGAGCATGCCAACAGGCTTAACTCCATGATTGATACCAGCACCGAAGAAGCCGTAATCGAATACCGGGAGATTCTCCGCCGTGAAAAGACCTGTGATCTGCCTATTCCTGCTGACATTGCTGGTGGGCTGCTCGAATACGCGCACCGTTTACGTTCCAGCGCAATGCACACCGATACCGGCAGATCTGACGAAACCGATGATCGTGCCCCTGCCGCCAGCTCAATGACGTACTGCCAGGCTGTTTTGTGGATTAAGCCGCTACTGGCGGTGATTGAGAAGGGCAACAATAACTTCGCAGGCATTAGGCAGATAGAGCTGGAAAGGAAAAACTAGGGATGGCTCATCCTTGAGCACACGGGTATTTCTGAACGACGGCTTTACCTGACATAGCAAAGCACCTTTAAATTCTAGAAAAGACTCAATATTTAACAAGCGAAGCGCATCAATCCCAAAAAAAAGCCCCCACAAGGAGGGCTACCGGATTCTCAGTTTCACATGCTCTTTTTATCGATGTTTCCCTGGAGTTGGCATTCTCCTGCATCAGAGTCTTGGATACCCTAACATTTTTTATCAATACCTGTCCGCCGTGTCTGGTGGTGGACTATTTCTCGATATTGGAGGCTATACCTATGCCAGATAAAGAATACTGGGCTGTTACAGAAACAAGTTACCGAGCGGTGAGTGGGCCTGAAAGTCTGGTAGACGGTGAAACTCTTGTAGAAGGGGCACGCCCGGTTATCCCATATCTGGACAACCTCTCCGTGCAACAAGAACAGAGAACAAAAGCTGATGCCATTATCGAATCTCTGCAGGAAGCGGTAGATGTTGATCTGGCCAGTGATGATGAAAAAGCCAGATTGCTGGCCTGGAAGCGTTATCGTGTGCTGCTTAGCCGTGTCGATCTGCGCGCTGAAAAACCAGGCTGGCCGCCACTTCCAGACTAAGGAAATAAACAGCCGCAGCCCATCAAGTTCAGGATCGGGCTACGGCTAGTTTTTCAGTATTCATACCAAGCCTCTGAGCTAAGGTTTACCTGAGGCGTTCTCTTGCGTCTCTTCTCCTAATATGTCTGACTTTCCATTTAGAATAATCTTTTAGTAACCATCTCGAACTTCTGCCTAGCTTTATCGGGACAGGGAACTCACCCCGCTTTATCAGCGAGTAAAAATATTTAGCAGTGAATCCCGAATCGTTAGTTATATATTTCAGGTCAATGAGTGAATCATCAGAAAGGTTAGTGCGAGCTTTTGGCATCATGCATATATTTCCTTTAGTCGTGGACTTGTTGAAATGTGCGAAGTTAAAAATTCACTTTATCGCTACTTATCCTCCCTAGATGCTCGAACTTTTTCAGTGATCCATGCTTCCACTTCTGTTGATACCCACCTTACGGAACTACCAATCTTGATAGAGTTTGGGAACTCACCCGCGTTCATGCACTTGTAAATGGCCGTTTTTTGAACCCAACAGTGCGGCAAACCTCTTTCAGGTCCATCAAATATATGTTCAACTATCATCCTCCTCGTTAAAAATTGTGTGTAGGTTATGGAATATCAAACAGTTCGAATAGAGCCTAATAAATGGGTTACAGAGTCTTTACTGATGGCGATCACGGGCCTCACAAAGAACGCTATCAGATCTGCACGGGAAAAATCATGGATGGAGGGAAGGGAGTATCGACACTATTCAGGCGATTGCCAGCCTAAGGATAACAGTCCGATAATGTATAACCGATTTGAAGTAGATGCCTGGGTTGAAAGGCAAAAGGTAGCAATCCCGCGTCAAAGAAAAAGCTAAGCAAAGTCATGGAAAAGCTAACACTGACTAGAAAGGAAGCTGCTGAACTTCTCGGTATCTCAATCGCAACTGTCACTCAGTGGGTTCAGGAGGGCAGACTCAAGGCTTACCGGGTTAGCGACAGGCCTAAATCACCATATCTGTTTACGCGCGAGGATTGCCAAGTAGCAATTTCTGCTGTTCAAGTTCAGTCTCGTGCCGAACGTCATTTATCCCCTTCTGCCTCTACGTACGAGCCAGAGGCGCTTAAACACGAAAGGCTCGATAAGGAATTAAATGAATTACTGAAGACAAGAACGAAAGGAAGACCGAAGGAGTGAACAAAACAAAACCCGGTGCGGTATCCATGCAAACAAATATGGGGGTGCTTTAGGGGGTATGTGAGTATATTGAATTGTATATTAATTATAACTATCAGTGGGTTATTTTAAGTTATCGAATCCTACAGGGGTGCCATTTCATTTCATAGAGTTACGCCTCACTCACATCCTCCTGATTTCCGTTGTGGGACATATTTGGGACATCGACCCTAAAATTTATCGGTCATGAAGGACATTTATGTGGTATCTACTCGCAATTTCGCTTGCCGCACTTTCCCTTAATAAAAGCCTGGCTTACCTGCTGCTGGGATTAACGGCATTTCTCGGCTGGAACCAGAGCATTCTTGACGCCCCGGCGTTGCTGGTTATTGCGTCAATCGTTATTGGCTGGTCTGCTGTTGAATGGCTACGTAATAAGGATGATAAATATACTTATCTGATTGAAGGCCTGTGCGTGATCATCGCCGTTGCCCTGGTTATGCATGTGCTCCCGGGCTTCCATAATCCCAAAGTGCTGGATGCTGTCGTCGTTGGTCCGCAAAGCATACCGTTCAGTATGTACTTTAATATGGACAAGGCGGTGGTGCCGTTCTTTTTAATTACGTGCATGCCAACGCTATTCGTAGCAAAACCCCTCTATAAAATTGGCAAGCTCGGCTGGGTAATATTGGTACTTGCGGTACCCGCGCTGTTACTTCTGGCTGTGGCGTTGGGCGGGCTGAGAATTGAGCCACATGCGCCAGAATGGTTCGCGCAATTTGCCCTTGCGAATATTTTCTTCGTCTCTTTGGCCGAGGAAGCCCTGTTCAGAGGCTACCTGCAGCAGCGCTTGTCCCGGATCGTTCATCCTGTTGTCGCGTTGTTGATGGCCTCAGTCCTCTTTGGGCTGATGCATTATAGCGGCGGTTTACTGCTGATTATTTTTGCCAGCCTCTCCGGCATTATTTACGGCCTGGCGTGGATGTGGAGCGGCAGGCTCTGGGTTGCAACGTTATTCCATTTTGGGCTGAACTGCGTGCATTTATTGTTCTTCACCTATCCTGTGTATGCCCCTCATGCGGCTATGTGAGGCTTTTTAAATGAGTAGCCTAATAAATTTAGCTACCTCCGGATAAGCATAAAAAGCCCCCGCACTATCGGGGCTTTTTTATATCTGCCGGGCGCGAATAACAGTTTTACCTTCGCGCTATAATGAATAGAAGGCTAATGAATTTCGTTGTTGGCAGGCTTAAGGTTTTCTTAATCTAGAAATTATCTCGCAATAAAATTTGGATTTTTATCATTACAAAATCGGCTAAAAAGAAATTTTACACTTTTACGCGTAAACTGGATTGATACTAATTATCATTAGCGTTGTTGTATGCTTTAATCCTGTCCCACAAAGCTATGAGTGGTTACTCCCGTTGGTCTATTAAGGATATGTTCATGAATTCTCGCCTGCTGTCCTGCTTCTCGCTTGCCTTGTTGTCCTCATCCCTTTTCCTTTCCACACAGTCTGTTGCCGCCGATAACAACGAAGGTATTGTTGTTTATAACGCGCAGCATGAAAACCTGGTGAAGTCGTGGGTTGACGGTTTTACCAAAGAAACCGGGATTAAAGTCACTTTGCGTAATGGTGATGACAGCGAGCTGGGTAACCAGCTGGTGCAGGAAGGCAGCGCATCGCCGGCAGACGTATTCCTGACGGAAAACTCGCCGTCCATGGTGCTGGTGGATAACGCCAACCTGTTTGCCCCGCTGGATTCAGACACCCTGAAGCAGGTACCGGCAGAGTATCGTCCGGCGCATGGCCGCTGGATCGGCATTGCTGCCCGCAGCACGGTGTTCGTCTATAACCCGGCGAAACTGAGCGAACAGCAGCTGCCTAAGTCGCTGATGGATCTGGCGAAACCCGAGTGGAAAGGCCGCTGGGCGGCATCACCGTCAGGCGCGGATTTCCAGGCTATCGTGAGCGCGATGCTGGCCCTGAAGGGCGAGCAGGCCACCCTGGAATGGCTCAAGGCGATGAAAGCCAACTTCGTGGCCTATAAAGGCAACAGCACCGTGATGAAAGCGGTCAATGCCGGTCAGATTGATGGCGGGGTGATTTATCACTATTACCGCTTTGTCGATCAGTCCAAAACCGGTGAAAACAGCAAAAATACCCAGCTCTACTACTTTAAGCACCAGGACCCGGGCGCGTTTGTGAGCCTCTCCGGCGGTGGCGTGCTGGCGTCCAGCAAGCACAAAGCGCAGGCGCAGGCCTTCATCAAATACATTACCGGCAAAGAAGGTCAGGAAAGCCTGCGTACCAACAACGCCTTTGAATACGCCGTGGGCGTGAACGCGGCCTCAAACCCGAAACTGGTCCCGCTGAAAGATCTTGATGCGCCGAAAGTTGAACCTTCAACGCTCAACAGTAAAAAAGTTATCGAGCTGATGACGCAAGCCGGCCTGCTGTGATCCTGAGAGTGAAGTGAAGGTCTTATGTCTGGTCTGAGTCTCGACATCGGAAAAAACAGAGTGCAGGAGCCTGCCCGCAGGCGTCCTGCACTGCCGATGGTTGCGTTAGCTGTCTTGTTTTCATTACTGGCGCTTCTGCCTTTGGGTTTTATCATTGCCATTGGTATTGAGACGGGCTGGGAAACCATTAAGGCGCTGGTGTTTCGCCCGCGTGTGGCTGAGCTGCTCAGTAATACGCTGTGGCTGACGGCACTGGCGGTTCCGCTGTGTATCGTGACGGGCGTGGCGATTGCCTGGCTCACAGAGCGCACCCAGCTTGCCGGACGGGGCATTTGGTCCGCGCTGGCGGTCGCCCCGCTGGCCATTCCCGCGTTTGTGCAAAGCTATGCCTGGGTGAGCGTGGTTCCGTCGATGCACGGGCTCTCCGCGGGCGTGTTTCTCTCCGTTCTGGCCTACTATCCGTTTATCTACATGCCGGTTGCGGCGGTGCTGCGCCGCCTTGACCCGACGCTCGAAGATGTCGCCGCGTCGCTCGGCACCCCGCCGTGGAAGGTCTTTTTCCGTGTGGTGCTACCCCAGCTCAAGCTAGCTATCTGCGGCGGCGCGCTGCTGGTGGCGCTGCACCTGCTGGCGGAATATGGCCTGTACGTGATGATCCGCTTTGATACCTTCACCACGGCCATTTATGACCAGTTTCAGTCTACCTTCAGCGGCCCGGCGGCAAACATGCTGGCGGGCGTGCTGGCGTTATGCTGCCTGGCTATCTTAGTGCTGGAAGGCGTGACGCGTGGAAAGGCACGCTACGCGCGCATTGGCGCCGGTGCCGCGCGCGAACAGAAACGCTGGCCTCTGAAGCCTGCGGCTGCCGCGTTGGGGCAGCTGTTTTTCATCGTGCTGATCGTGCTGGCGCTGGGCGTGCCGTTAGCTGTTCTGTGTCGCTGGATTTGGCTCGGCGGTGTGGAAAACTGGATAAGCGCCGATCTCTGGCATTCGCTGCGCCAGACGCTGATGCTCGGCGTGGGCGGCGCGCTGCTGACGACGACGTGCGTGATCCCCATTGCGTGGCTCGGTATCCGCTATCCGCATCGTATCTTCCGGATGCTTGAAGGGTGCATCTATATCACCAGTTCGCTGCCGGGCATTGTCACGGCGCTGGCCCTGGTCACCGTCACCATTCACTACGCCCGTCCCATTTACCAGACGGAAATTACCCTGTTCCTTGCCTATCTGCTGATGTTTATGCCCCGTGCGCTCATCAACCTGCGGGCGGGGATAGCGCAGGCGCCGGTTGAGCTGGAAAACGTGGCGCGCAGCCTTGGCAGCACGCCCGCGAAGGCGCTCTGGAGCGTCACGATGCGGCTGGCCGCGCCGGGTGCGGCGGCGGGAGCCGCGCTGGTCTTCCTCGGCGTCAGCAACGAGTTGACCGCCACGCTGTTACTCTCTCCCCTGGGCACGCGCACGCTCTCTACCGGATTCTGGGCGCTGACCAGCGAAATTGACTATGTCGCCGCCGCGCCTTACGCGATGCTGATGATCCTGATTTCCCTCCCGCTGACCGCCATTCTCTATATGCAGTCGAAGAAAATTGCAGGGCTATGACATGCTTGAATTAACCGCCATTTCTAAATCGTTTGCTGATGTGCAGGTGCTCGACAGCTTAAACCTGAGCGTTGCGCCGGGGAGCAGAACGGCCATTGTCGGGCCGTCGGGGTCAGGGAAAACCACGCTGCTGCGTATTCTTGCCGGGTTTGAGACGCCCGACACCGGTCGTATTGTTATGCAGGGGAGAACCCTGTTTGATGAAAACCGTTTTGTCCCTGCCCACCAGCGCGGGATCGGTTTTGTGCCGCAGGAGGGCGCGCTGTTCACCCACCTCAACGTGGCAGACAACATTGCCTGGGGGCTGGACGGGACCCGCCACGAAAAACGCCAGCGCGTTGAGGCGCTGATGGAGATGGTTTCGCTGGACAGGCAGCTCGCCACGCACTGGCCTCACGAGATTTCCGGCGGACAGCAGCAGCGCGTGGCCCTTGCCCGTGCGCTGGCCCAGCGTCCTTCACTGATGCTGCTGGATGAACCGTTCTCGGCGCTGGATACTGGCCTGCGCGCCATGACGCGAAAGGCCACGGCCGATCTGCTGGCCGAAGCGGGCGTGGCCTCGATTCTGGTTACCCACGATCAGAACGAAGCGCTCTCCTTTGCCACGCAGGTTGCCGTCATGCGTTCCGGACGCTTCACGCAGGTCGGGACGCCTTATGAGGTTTACACCCGTCCCGTTGACGAAGAGACGGCGCTGTTTCTTGGTGATGCGCTGATCCTGCCTGCGCAGCTCACCGCGGGCTACGCCCTCTGCGCGCTGGGTAAGGTGCCCACAGACAACCCGCTGGCGACAGGGCAGGGCAGAGTGATGCTGCGCCCGGAGCAGCTGAGCGTGACGGCATGCGCCTCACATGAAAGCCCGATCTCCATTCTTGATGTGGATTTTACCGGTCACCTGTCGACGCTCACCCTTGGGCTTACCGGACAGCCGCAGCCCGTCACCCTCAAGACCGTCAGCCAGCCTGGATGGAACCCGGGCACGGCGGTTCGCATTGATATTGCTGGCACCGCGCGTGTATTCGACTATTCTTAATATTCATTAATAATTTCATGCAATGGGTTGTTATAAAAGAATTTTCCAGAATATATGGCATTTCCTGAGATTCTCTACCATGCTCATAAAACCTCACCATCATGCGTGAGGTTTTTCGTAGTTGCTGATTAATCTCAAGGAAAAAGGTTATGAAAAAGACGACTGCTATTTTGTTGGGAACGGCGTTAGTGTTTACGACCAATGCTTTTGCTGCCCAACTGCTGACTAAAAATGAGTTCAAGAAAGTCGAGTCTCAGTATCAAAAAATCGGTACGGTAAGCACCTCAAATGAAGTATCGGTTGATGATGCAAAAAAAGAACTGATTGAGAAAGCCGATAAGCAAGGCGCGGATGTTCTGGTGCTCACCTCAGGGAACACCAACAATAAAATTCACGGTACGGCCAATATCTACAAGAAAAAATAACGTCATTGCAGCCACCCCATTTTGGGGTGGTTGTTCCTCATCCTGTCTCCCCACCTCTTCCTGTTGTTCGCGGTTACGCTTGCTAACTCATGGATAATGCGTATAGTTCTCATTTGCATTGCTATCAATACATTCTAAGGCCTGACAACGGGCTATTTTTGCGCGCACTTTCAAATGAGTTAACGATGAACAACACCAGAATACACAAAACGCTGCTGGCGCTCGCCGTTGGCGCGGTAACGCATTCCGCCTTCGCGGCGGACGATCAAAAAGAAGATACCCTCGTTGTGCACTCTGCACCGGTCAGCGATTTCAAACCCGGTGGGGACCAGCTGGTACCGGCCTTCCTTGACGGACAGGTGGCGAACGGCGGGCGTATGGGGATGCTCGGTCAGCAGAACGCCATGGACGTGCCGTTCAACATCATCAGCTATACCTCGAAGCTGGTGGAAGATCAGCAGGCGAAAACCATTGCTGATGTGATCGCCAACGACGCGGGCGTACAGTTCGTTCAGGGGTACGGCAACAGCGCGGAAACCTACCGCATCCGTGGTCTGAAGTTTGACGGCGACGACATGACCTTTGGCGGTCTGTCCGGCGTGCTGCCGCGTCAGGTGGTGGATACGCAGATGGTTGAGCGCATTGAGATCTTCAAAGGGGCAAACGCCCTGATGAACGGCGCGGCGAGCTCGGGCGTGGGCGGGATGATCAACCTTGAGCCAAAACACGCGGGCGAACTCCCGCAGGCGAAAGTGGGCGTCGACTACACCTCGGACTCCCAGATTGGCACCACGCTGGATGCGGGCCGTCGCTACGGCGACAGCGACCAGTTTGGCGCGCGGGTGAACCTGGTCCACCGCGAAGGGGAAACCGGCATACCGAACGACCGCCGCCGCACCACGCTGCTCTCCACCGGTCTGGATTACAAAGGCGACCGTTTCCGCACCTCGCTGGATCTGGGTTATCAGAAGAAAACATTCCACGGCAGCCCGACCAGCGTCAATATTTCGGCGGTGGATTTCGTGCCCGAGCCGCCGAAAAACGATCGTAACTTCTCGCAGAAGTGGGCCTACAGCAACATCGAAAACGAATTTGGGATGTGGCGCAGCGAGTACGACATCACCGACGGCTGGACCGCCTATACCGGCCTGGGCGCGCAGCACGCGCACGAGGAAGGGATCTACAGCGCGCCGAAGCTGCTGGATAAAAGCGGTAAAGCAACGGTCAGCCGCCTTGATACCAACCGCATCAGCGATTCCGTCAGCGGCATGGCGGGCATTCGCGGTAATTTCAATACCGGCTTCGTCTCGCACAAGGTCAACGTTGGCTATTCTGCGATGACTAAAAACGAAAAGATCGCGTGGAAAATGTCGGCGACGAAGGATAACCCGACCACCAACATCTACCACAACACCGGCGTCGATATGCCGGACAGCACCAACCTCAACGGCTCAGGCGGGAAGTACAGCGATCCGCTGACCAGCGGGCGCACCCGCACCCAGGGCTGGCTGCTGAGCGATACCCTGGGCGTGCTTGACGACAAGCTGCTGTTAACCGCAGGCGCGCGCCATCAGAAAGTGGTCGTTCGCGGGTATAACAAAATTACTGGCGCAGAGAACGACGCGGACGGTTTCGACGGCAGCCGCTGGATGCCAACCTACGGCGTGGTCTACAAACCGTGGGAGGAAATTTCCCTCTACGCCAACCACACCGAAGCGCTGCAGCCGGGCAAAACCGCACCTAACACCGCCACCAACTACGGCCAGAGCACCGGCATTGTTCACTCTAAGCAGAACGAAGTGGGCGTGAAGGCGGACTTTGGCCGCGTGGGCGGATCGCTTGCGCTGTTTGAGATCAAGATGCCGTCGGCGATCCTCGACAGCAACAATCACTATGGCCTGGATGCCGAGCAGCGTAACCGCGGCGTGGAGCTAAACGTCTTCGGCGAGCCGATGCTCGGGATGCGCCTCAACGCCAGCGCCACCTGGCTGCAGGCGGAGCTGACCAAAACCAAAAACGGCGTAAATCAGGGCAACGATGCCATTGGTGTCCCGAACGTCTACGCCGTGCTGGGGGCAGAGTATGACATCAAGCCGATTGATGGCCTGACGGCGACCGCCCGCGTCAACCACTCTGGCGCGCAGTACGCCGATCTTGCCAACACCAAAAAGATCGACAGCTACACCACGCTGGATCTGGGGATGCGCTATCGCTTCGCGGTGAACCACAATGCAAACCAGATGACGGTGCGCGCGGGCATCGACAACGTGACCAATGAAAACTACTGGGCCAGCGTGGACGATTCCGGCACCTACATCACGCAGGGCGAGCCGCGTACCTTTAAGGTCTCGCTTGGCTACGAGTTCTAAGCGTTCCACCTCGTTATCCGGGGCAGGGACGCCCCACACCTCCGCCGTTGTGTTATAAAATTGTAATAAAAGCTTCTTAGACTGGTCGCCGACTCCTTACCTCTTGGCCAATGACAGGAAGCCGCTATGGGCAGACCCCTCAAATCCGTTTTTAAAAAAGAACATCGCGACGACATCGCTAACCGCAGCGCGAACCCGGTATTCTCCGAGGTGGCAGAGGTGTTCCTCTCCCGCCGTCGTTTTCTCCAGATGGGCGCCGTGGCGGGCGCTGCCGTTTCATTCCCCTTTCTGATCAAACCCGAAAATGCGATTGCCGCGGTATCAAAGCCTTCTGCACTGGCAAAAGCGGTTTCCCTGGGCTTTACCAGCATCGACGTCTCCACGGAAGATACGGTGAGGGTGCCGGAAGGCTATATCGCCCGCCCGTTCTATCGCTGGGGTGACCCGACGGGGATCAAAAACAACATGCCGGCCTTTAAGCCGGACGCCAGCAACACCGCGGACGAACAGGCTGCGCAGGCGGGCATGCATCATGACGGCATGGCGTGGTTTAGCCTGCCGCAGGGGGAGCAAAACCCGGAGCATGGCCTGCTGGCAATGAACCATGAGTACATCGACAACGGGATGCTGTTTACCGACGGTACGGCGAACTGGAGCCTCGACAAGGCCCGCAAGGGGCAGAACGCGATGGGCGTGTCGGTGGTGGAAGTGAAAAAATCGGGCAGCGACTGGCAGGTGGTTCGCCCGTCTTCGTATGCCCGCCGCATTACCGTCAATACGCCGATGCAGCTTACCGGCCCGGCGCGGCATCAGGACTTAATGAAAACCGCCGCCGACCCGCAGGGGGAGCGCGTGCTGGGCACCATGCAGAACTGCGCCAACGGCCACACGCCGTGGGGCACCTATCTCACCTGCGAGGAGAACTGGTCGGATATTTTTGTCAAAAAAACCGATCTCAACCCGCTGGAAAAACGCTACGGGATCAGCGACAGCGATGAATCCTACCGCTGGAACGAGGTGGACGAGCGGTTCAGCGTTGATAAAACCCCTAACGAACCCAACCGTTTCGGCTGGGTCGTGGAGATCGATCCCTACAACCCGACCTCCACGCCGCGCAAGCACACCGCCCTGGGCCGCTTCAAGCATGAGGGGGCGGCCGTCACGCTTGCCGCCGATAACCGCGTGGTGGTCTATATGGGGGACGACCAGAAGTTCGAGTACATCTATAAGTTTGTCTCGGACAAAAAATACGATCCCGCGAACCGCGAAGCCAATATGCAGCTGCTGACGTCCGGCACGCTGTACGTTGCCCGCTTCAACGAAGACGGGAGCGGCGACTGGCTGCCGCTGATCTTCGGGCAAAATGGCCTGGATAAGAGCAACGGGTTTGAAAACCAGGGCGATCTGCTGATTAAAACCCGCCTGGCGGCAGACGCGGTGGGGGCAACGAAGATGGATCGCCCCGAGTGGATAGCGGTCGACCCGCACGCCAGCGGCAGCGTCTACTGTACGCTCACCAACAACAGCGATCGCGGGAAGGAGGGTAAGGCACCGGTTGATGCCGCCAACCCGCGCGCTAATAACGTGTTTGGTCATATTATGCACTGGCACGAAGAGGGGGCCGATCCTGCTGCCGCTCGCTTTAAGTGGGATATTCTGGTGATGGGCGGGCGGACCGACAGCGACGATCCGAAGGCTAAAGGTTCCATGCAGGGGGCGGCCTTCGGCAGCCCCGATGGCCTGTCGTTCGATCATCAGGGCGTGCTGTGGATCCAGACCGACGTCTCTTCCAGCACCATCAATAAGAAAGCCTACGAGGGGATGGGCAATAACCAGATGGTGGCCACCATTCCGGGCACCAACGAGTACCGCCGTTTCCTGACCGGACCGCGCGGGTGTGAAATTACCGGGATTGCGTTTACGCCGGATAACCGGACGCTGTTCATCAACATTCAGCATCCGGGGGAGGGCGGGGATGATATCACCGACCCTGCTAACCCTCGCGCTGTTTCCAACTGGCCAGACGCGAATCCGAACGGACGCCCGCGTTCCTCAACGGTGGTCATCGTCAAAGCGGACGGCGGGATCATCGGCTCATAACCTTGCATCGCCGGGGGCATGCCGTGCCCCCGGCGTTAAACTTGCTACCGCCAGCATGAAGTGTTAAAACGTGCCCCTTCTAAAAAAGAGACAGGGGTAGGACGTGAAAGACGCGTCATCCGCTTCAGGCCATGGTCGCGCTGAAGCCTCGTCGGATCAGAATCCGACGCTGCAACGTGGTTTGCAAAATCGACATATTCAGTTAATTGCCCTTGGCGGCGCAATCGGTACCGGGCTCTTTCTCGGCATCGGCCCCGCTATTCAGATGGCCGGTCCGGCGGTGCTGCTGGGTTACGGTATCGCCGGGATTATCGCCTTCCTGATCATGCGCCAGCTTGGCGAGATGGTCGTTGAAGAGCCGGTGTCAGGCTCCTTCGCGCATTTTGCCTATAAATACTGGGGCCCGTTCGCAGGCTTCCTCTCCGGCTGGAACTACTGGGTGATGTTCGTGCTGGTGGGGATGGCGGAGCTGACCGCCGCAGGCATCTATATGCAGTACTGGCTGCCGGATGTCCCGACGTGGATCTGGGCGGCGGCCTTCTTCATCATCATTAACGCCGTTAACCTCGTCAACGTGCGCCTGTATGGTGAAACCGAGTTCTGGTTTGCGCTGATCAAGGTGCTGGCGATTATCGGCATGATCGGCTTCGGCCTGTGGCTGCTGTTCTCTGGTCACGGCGGCGAGCGGGCCACTATCGACAATCTGTGGCAGCACGGCGGCTTCCTGGCGACCGGCTGGAAAGGGCTCATCCTCTCGTTGGCGGTGATTATGTTCTCCTTCGGCGGGCTGGAGCTGATTGGCATCACCGCCGCGGAAGCGCGCGACCCGCATAAAAGCATTCCGAAAGCGGTTAACCAGGTGGTGTACCGTATCCTGCTGTTCTACATCGGCTCGCTGGTGGTGCTGCTGGCGCTCTACCCGTGGGTGGAAGTGAAGTCAGACAGCAGCCCGTTCGTGATGATTTTCCACGATCTGAACAGCAACGTGGTGGCTTCTGCGCTGAACTTCGTCATTCTGGTGGCGTCGCTGTCGGTCTATAACAGCGGCGTTTACTCCAACAGCCGCATGCTGTTTGGTCTCTCCGTGCAGGGTAACGCGCCGAAATTCCTCACCCGCGTCAGCCGTCGCGGCGTGCCGGTGAACTCGCTGTTCCTTTCCGGGGCGATTACCTCGCTGGTGGTGCTGATCAACTATCTGCTGCCGAAAGAGGCCTTCGGCCTGCTGATGGCGCTGGTTGTCGCTACGCTGCTGCTGAACTGGATCATGATCTGCCTCGCGCACCTGCGATTCCGCGCCGCGATGCGCCGCAAGGGGCGCGAAACGCAGTTCAAAGCGCTGCTCTATCCGGCGGGGAACTACCTCTGTATCGCGTTCCTGGCGTTGATTCTGGTGCTGATGTGCACCATGGATGAGATGCGACTCTCGGCGATGCTGCTGCCGGTGTGGGTGGTGTTCCTGTTTATCGCGTTTAAGCTCTCACGTAAAAAGTAGCCCGTTTTTCTCCCTCTCCCTGTGGGAGAGGGCCGGAGTGAGGGCAACAGACCGCACCAAACCAGACCGCACCTGCCTTCACGCCCGGTGGCGCTGCGCTTACCGGGCCTACAAAACACTGCTTCATCTTTATCGTGACCCCCCTCCCAAATCTGTTTCGATCCACAGGATCTTTATTTTGTAATCGATTACTTTTTCATTTGAATTGATTTGTAATCGATTACTTTTTTCCGGGTGAGGCTTATTATGGTGTCAACTGAAAGTAGTGAAAAGACGATAGCGCAGCATCGGCTGCTGGTGCCGCGGCTGTCGCTGATGATGTTTCTGCAGTTTTTTATCTGGGGTAGCTGGTCGGTTACGCTCGGCCTGGTGATGACCCAGCACAACATGTCTCTGCTGATTGGCGATGCGTTCTCCGCCGGGCCTATCGCCTCCATTCTCTCGCCGTTCGTGCTCGGCATGCTGGTGGACCGCTTCTTCGCCTCGCAGAAGGTGATGGCGGTGATGCACCTGGCGGGCGCGGCGATCCTCTGGTTCGTGCCGGGGGCGCTGATTGCCGAGAACGGCGCGCTGCTGATTGGCCTGCTGTTTGGCTACACGCTCTGCTACATGCCGACGCTGGCGCTGACCAACAACATCGCGTTTCACAGCCTGGCAAACGTGGATAAAACCTTCCCGGTGGTGCGCGTGTTCGGCACCATCGGCTGGATCGCGGCGGGCATTTTCATCGGCGTCACCGGCGTGGCGTCCAGCGTTACCATCTTTCAGGTGGCGGCGGCCAGCTCCGTGCTGCTGGCGCTTTACAGCCTGACGCTGCCGCACACGCCTGCTCCGGCGAAAGGCCTGCCGGTGAAGGTGCGCGATCTTTTCTGCGCGGATGCCTTTGCGCTGCTCAAAACCCGCCACTTTTTCGTCTTCTCCGTCTGCGCGATGCTGATCTCCGTCCCGCTCGGCACCTATTACGCCTACACCGCCTCGTATCTGGCGGATGCGGGAATTGCCGACGTCAGCACCGCCATGTCCTTCGGGCAGATGTCCGAGATCGTCTTCATGCTGGTTATTCCGCTGCTGTTCCGCCGTCTGGGCGTGAAGGTCATGCTGTTGATTGGCATGCTGGCGTGGTTTGTGCGTTACACCATGTTCGCGCTGGGCGTCAGCGAGGAGGGGCGCATCCTGCTGTATCTCGGCATCCTGCTCCACGGCGTCTGCTACGATTTCTTCTTTGTCGTCGGCTTTATATACACCGACCGCGTGGCGGGCGAGAAGGTGAAAGGCCAGGCCCAGAGCATGATCGTCATGTTCACCTACGGCATCGGCATGCTGCTCGGCTCGCAGATTTCCGGCGCGCTCTATAACCGCCTGGTGGCCGGGCAGACCGTGCCGCAGGCGTGGGTGACATTCTGGTGGATCCCGGCGGTAGCGGCCGCGGCGATCGCGCTGATTTTCCTTCTCACGTTTAAGTATGACGATGACAAGGCGTAATGTTCAGGAGGTGGTATGAGGACGATAAAAGGACCCGGCATTTTTCTCTCGCAGTTTATCGGCGAGGAAGCACCGTTCAACACGCTCGACGGGCTTGCAGGGTGGGCGGCTTCAAAGGGCTATAAAGCGGTGCAGATCCCCTGCAACCATCCGCATATTTTTGACGTCGAGAAAGCGGCTGAGAGCCAGGCCTACTGCGATGACATCACCGCTAAGCTGGCCGCGCACGGGCTGGTTATCAGCGAACTGTCGACCCATCTGGAAGGGCAGCTTGTCGCGGTAAACCCGATTTACAGCGACGCGTTTGATCACTTCGCGCCCACGTCCGTGCGCGGTAACGATGCGGCGCGCCGGGCGTGGGCCACGGAGAAGCTGAAACAGGCGGCGGTCGCCTCGGCCAGATTAGGCCTGAAAGCGCACGCCACCTTCTCCGGCTCGCTGGCCTGGCCGTTTTTCTACCCGTGGCCGCCGCATAACGAACAGCGTTTTCAGGAAGCGTTCGGGGAGCTGGCAAACCGCTGGCGGCCGATTCTGGATACCTTCGACGAGCAGGGGGTGGACGTCTGCTTTGAGCTGCATCCGGGGGAAGATCTGCACGACGGCGTGACCTTCGAGCGTTTTCTGGCGCTGGTGGATAACCACCCGCGCTGCAACATTCTCTTTGATCCGAGCCACATGCTGCTGCAGCAGATGGACTACCTGGCCTTTATCGACATCTACCACGCGCGCATCAGGGCGTTCCACGTGAAGGATGCGGAGTTCCGCCCGAACGGGCGCAGCGGCGTGTACGGCGGCTACCAGCCGTGGATCAACCGCGCCGGACGCTTCCGGTCGCTCGGCGACGGGCAGATCGACTTTAAGGGCATTTTCAGCAAGCTGACCCAGTACGACTACGACGGCTGGGCGGTGCTGGAGTGGGAGTGCTGCCTGAAGGATGGCGATACCGGGGCGAGTGAAGGCAGCGAGTTTATCCGCCGCCACATCATTCCGGTCTCCGGACGCGCGTTTGATGATTTCGCCGCTGGAGGCAAGCATGATTAACGTCGGAATTATCGGCAGCGGGTTTATCGGCCCGGCGCATATCGAGGCGCTCAGGCGCCTTGGGTTTGTTCAGGTGGTCGCGCTGTGCGACGGCTCGCTCGTTAAGGCGCAGGAAAAGGCGCGCCTGCTAAACGTACCGCACGCGTACGGTAGCGTTGAGGAGCTGCTCGCGCACCCTGATTTGCACGTGGTGCACAACTGCACGCCGAACCACCTGCACGCACAGATTAACCGCCAGATCCTGCGCGCGGGCAAGCACGTGTTTTCCGAAAAGCCGCTGTGCATGACGCCGGACGAGGCGCGCGAGCTGGTGGCGCTGGCGGAGCAGACGGGCGTGGTGCATGGCGTGAGCTTTGTCTATCGCCAGTTTGCGATGGTGCGTCAGGCGGCGAGCATGATGCGCGCAAGCAGCCTCGGGCGGATTTTTGCCTCACACGGCAGCTACCTACAGGACTGGATGCTGCTGGAAACCGACTACAACTGGCGGGTGGATGCCGCGCTCGGCGGCGCATCGCGCGCGGTGGCGGATATCGGCTCCCACTGGTGCGACACGGTGCAGTTCGTTACCGGGCGGCGCATTACCGAGGTGATGGCTGATTTATCCATCGTCTGGCCGACGCGCAGGGCCAGCAAGGTCGGGAATCAAACCTTCTCCCACGACGAGCAGGCGGAGTATGTAGACAAACCGGTCACGACCGAAGACTTCGGCTCGGTGCTGTTCCGCTTTGACGACGGCAGCAAGGGCTGCTTTAGCATCTCGCAGGTGAGCGCCGGGCGTAAAAACCGCCTGACGTTTGAGATCAACGGCAGCGAGCGCTCGCTGGCGTGGGACCAGGAGGTGCCGCAGCAGCTGTGGATCGGCCATCGCGCGCAGGCCAACCAGACGCTCACCGACGATCCGGGGCTGATGAACCCTGACGTGGCCGACAGCGCCCACTTCCCCGGCGGACATATCGAGGGCTGGCCGGACGCCTTCAAAAATATGATGGCGCAGTTCTACCGCGCCGTGCAGGCGGGCGCGATGCCGGATACGCCGCAGTTTGCGACGTTTCACGATGGCGCAAACGTGATGTATATCATTGATGCTATTGTGAAAAGCCATCAGCAGCAGCGCTGGGTGCGCGTGGAACAATAACGCGTTGCCCGGTTCGCCGGGCAATAAATTTATGGTAGCCTGCACAAAACGCTAACCGCAGGATGTGTCGTCGCTATGTCAATTCAGAAAATCGCTCAGCTGGCCGGGGTCTCCGTGGCGACGGTCTCCCGCGTGCTGAATAACAGCGACACCGTGAAGGCGAAAAACCGCGAGCGCGTTCTGCGGGCGATTCAGGAGAGCAACTACCAGCCAAACCTGCTCGCCCGTCAGCTGCGCACCGCTCGCAGCTATATGATCCTGGTGATGGTGTCCAACATTGCCAACCCGTTCTGCGCCGAAGTGGTGAAGGGCATCGAAGCCGAGGCGGAGAAAAACGGCTACCGCATTCTGCTGTGCAACTCCGGCTCGGACATCGAGCGCTCCCGCTCGGGCTTAAGCCTGCTCTCCGGCAAAATCGTCGACGGCATTATCACCATGGACGCCTTCTCGAAGCTGCCGGAACTTGCCGCGCTGATTGGTTCTGCACCGTGGGTGCAGTGCGCCGAATATGCCGATGCGGGCGCGGTCTCCTGCGTCGGCATCAATGATGTGGACGCTTCACAGCATGCCGTCAGCCAGCTGGCCGACGGCGGCCGCAAGCGTATCGCGATGATCAACCACGATCTCAGCTACAAATATGCCCGCCTGCGCGAACGCGGCTACAAGAGCGTGATCCACCTGCGCGATCTGGACTATCAGGCGGTGGAGTATGCCAGCGATCTCAGCTCCGGGGCGGGCATGGCGGCGATGCAAAACCTGTTAAAAAATAATCCGCCGGATGCGGTATTTGCCGTTTCCGATACGCTGGCGGCGGGCGCGCTGCGCGCCATTCAGCAGGCAGGTCTTCGGGTGCCGGAGGATATTGCCGTGGTCGGCTTTGACGGTACGGAGCTGGCGGACATGATTTCGCTCACCACCATCGAACAGCCGTCGCGGGATATCGGGCGCAAGGCGGTCGATCTTCTCTTAAATAAGATCGACAACCCGGACGCGCCCACGGAAAGGGTGATGATGGACTGGCGCTTTATTTCCCGCGCCAGCACCTGATTATTGCGCGATGACGCCAGCCAGGGAGCGAATATCGTTCCCGGTTGGCGACTGGTGAATGCGCAGACCAAATTCATCCACCACCGCGAAAATATGGTCGAAGATGTCGGCCTGAATCTCCTCATATTCTGCCCAGACCACCGTGTTGGTGAAGGCATATATTTCAATCGGCAGGCCATTCGCGTCAGGCGCGAGCTGACGCACCATCAGCGTCATATCTTTACGAATGCGCGGGTGGTTGCGCAGATATTCGTTCAGGTAGGCGCGGAAGGTGCCAATATTAGTCAACTTGCGCAGGTTTAATACCGATTCCCCTTCACCGTTTTTCTGATTCCAGAGGCTAATTTCCTCATGGCGTGCGGCCAGATAAGGCTTCAGCAGTTTCGCCTGAATGAGTTTCTGCTGCTCCTGCTCGTCGAGAAAATGAATGCTGGTGGTATCAATGTTCAGGCTGCGCTTAATGCGTCGTCCGCCGGAGGCCGACATGCCGCTCCAGTTGATAAAGGCGTCGGAGACCAGCGCCCACGTCGGAATGGTCGTAATCGTATTATCGAAATTGCGCACTTTCACGGTGGTCAGGCCGATATCCGTCACCGTGCCGTTGGCACCGTATTTCGGCATCTCCAGCCAGTCGCCGAGCTTGAGCATATCGTTGGCGGAAAGCTGGATACCCGCTACAAGTCCAAGTATCGGATCTTTAAACACCAGCATCAGCACGGCGGCCATGGCGCCCAGACCGCTGATCAGAATCGCCGGAGACTGGCCAATCAGCAGGGAGATAATCAATATCCCCACCAGAATGGCGCTCACCAGCTTGATGCCCTGGAAAATCCCCTTCAGCGGCAGCTGCGACGCGGTGGCCATTTTCTGCGACAGATTGAAAATCACGTCCAGCAGCGAGAAGAAGGAGAGCAGGGCATAGACCATCACCCACAGCTTCGCGCAGGTGGTGAGTATTTCCGCCGCTTCGCTGCCTTTTTGCAGCCACAGTACCGCCTGGACGTTGACGATTATCCCCTGTAGGGTAAAGGCCAGACGGTGAAATAATTTATTCTGGGTGATGATCTGCAGCCATAAATGGCTGCTGGCCTGCGCGCGCTTTTCGAATGCGCGAAGTACCCCTTTGTGCAGAATAAAATGAACGATGATGGCGGTAAGAAAAATAATACCAAAGATAATCACTAAAGAGGTGGTGTGATTAATTTCAATGCCTAACTCTTCAACCTGAGCAATCAATTCCTGCATAACGTCTCCTGTATTTTTGCAGCCCCATAATGGCGGCTGCGGATCTATTATGCAAATTCACGAACTTATTTGGCGGCCTGACAGATCTTCGCCACCGGCAGGCACAGGCTATGGCGGATACGCAGCGTCGCCAGGGCCAGCACCACCATCATGGTCGTTTCCACCATCAGGAAGACGTTCACCGCCTGGGTGTAATCCCCGTGATGGTTTTGAAGCGCGTGCAGCAAAATGGCGCCAAAAATGGCCGGGCCAAGGCCCAGCGCGGCCTGCTGCAGGGTGCTTAAAATGGCGCTCGCGGCTCCCGCGTCGTCAGGCTGAATGTCGCGCATCCCGATGCGATAGAAGCTGTTCACGATCAGCGCCTGCCCGTAGCCCACCAGTCCGGTCGCGGGTGCCAGCGTCAGGGTGGTATTCTCCATGCCCCAAACGCGGAACGTGGCGATCAGCGCCAGCAGGCCGGTAATCTGGATCGCCAGACCCGTCAGCAGGATTGTGCTGGTGCTGTAGCGGGCAATCAGCCGCGGCGCGAACCAGGCCGAAACAAAGTAGGTCACGCCAAGGGCGATAAAACTGTTCCCGGACTGCCACGGCGCCATCCCCAGACCGGTTTGCATGGTCAGCGCCATACAGAACATAAACCCGGACCAGGCGCTGAAAAAGAGCATCGCAATCAGGACACCAAAGCGCACACTGCGAAGCGCAAGCAGGCGCGGCGGGATCAGCGGGTGGGCATTCTCACGCTCTTTTTTGCGCGCGTTCAGCGCCATCAGCCAGGCCAGCGGGACAAGGGCGAGCAGCATCGCCTTCAGCGGCCAGGACCAGTGCCACTGGGGGCCGAGCGCCATCGGGAACAGCAGGCAGCAAAGCATGACCGCCAGCAGCGCGGTACCCGGCCAGTCGATGCGTGACGGCGTCTCGCGACGGGTTTCCGGTACGAAGCGGCGGCTCAGCGCCAGCACCACCAGACAAATCGGCACGTTGATAAAGAAGGCGTTACGCCAGCCCAGCCCGGCGATATCCGCCGATACCAGCCAGCCGCCGCCCATTTGTCCCACGATAAACGCAATCCCGCCGATGCCGCCGAACAGGCTGATGGCTTTGGCGTGGGCGGTGCCTTTCAGCGTGACGTGCAGCGTGGCAAGAATTTGCGGCACGATCAGTGCGGCCCCCGCGCCCTGAACGATGCGCGCGGCGAGCAGCTGTTCAATGTTCCCCGCCATTCCGCACAGCAGCGAGGCCAGGCCAAAGCTCGCCACACCCCACATGAACAGACGACGACGGCCAAAGTTATCCCCCAGCTTGCTGCCGAGCGCGAGGCAGACGGCAAAGGCCACGCCGTAGAGGGCGACGATCAGCTCCAGTTCGGTAGCGGTCGCATGCAGTGAATGGGTGATGGCATCCAGCGCCACGTTAGTGATTGAGGTATCAATCATGGGCAGCATCTGGCCGGTTAACAGCAATATCAAGCCAGCGCGACCCGGTGAAACAACTGACGTATTCATGGTAACTCCATTGCGTCATTCAACAGATGGTCGTAGCATCTACCATCAGATAAACGGGTACCAGTTCTTGCTTATACTGGTACTGGCACTACCATGCAGGGGGATTTATGGCGCTGATGTCTGAACCGGTCGTTTCACGTCAGGATGACACCCGAAAACAGCTCGGGGCATTTTTACGCGCCCGGCGGGAAAGTCTCGATCCGCAGCGCTTAGGTTTGCCGCGCAGCGGTCGCCGCCGCACGCCGGGCCTGCGCCGGGAAGAGGTGGCGATGCTCGCTGATGTAGGCGTCACCTGGTACACCTGGCTTGAGCAGGGCAGGGACGTCAATCCGTCCAGCGCGGTGATGGCGGCCGTGGCAAAAGCGCTGCAATGTACCCCGACCGAGGCCCGGCACCTGTTTGTGTTAGCAGGTTTACCGCCGGGTGAAGCGCCGCAGGCGGTCTGCTGCGAGGGCATTAGCGAAGGCACGCGCCGCCTGCTGGATACGCTGATGCCGAAACCCGCCAGCATTCAGAAACCGAACTTCGATATCGTGGCGTGGAACGACAGCTTCGGGCATCTGATGGGCGTCGATTTCAATGACATCCCTCCCGAAGATCGCAACTGTATTTATCTGTTCCTCACGCATCCGGCGTGGCGCGCGCGCCTCGGCAGACGCGACGACGTGCTGCCCATCTTTGTCTCCTATTTTCGCGCGGCGATGGCCGAACACCGGGGCGATCCGCTGTGGGAGGCCAAGCTGGCGCGCTTCTTTGCAGTGTCCGAAGAGTTTAAAACCCTGTGGCACCAGCGCAACGACGTGCGCGGCGTGGAGAACCAGCTCAAGCTGTTTACTCATCCCGAGCTGGGGGATTTTACGCTGCAGCAGATGTACTGGTATTCCGCGCCGCGAAACGGATCGCGGCTTCTGGTGTATCTGCCGGTGGATGAGGCGGGAGAGCGGGCGATGGCGTGGCTGGCGGCGCAGGGGAAATAATTTTTGCGAGGGGCTTTCAGGGAATAAGAGCCGTCTCTGCTAAGTGGAGAAGACTGGCGTAATGTGGGGGTTAACTTAAACCCATCACTGAATCGACATCATTTCGACGGGGTGTTAAGTCGTCTATACTCACGCCATGAGAAACCACCATGTCGCCACTGATGATTGATTCCGCAGATTTCAGCCAAAAATTAGGCCTTATCTCCCGAAACGTCGAACATACCGAAGCGTTTCTTGCGCGGGGTACGGTGGATTTTCATCTGCCCGGATTTATGCTGCCTGTGGGATATCGCTTGTTAAAATCGCGCTACGGCGATGAATACCGTCTCGTGACTACCGAGGACGGAAAACCCTATACGGCGTATGCGGTCAAGCTGACGTTTCATAAAGAAATTACGTTCCCCCACGGTGCTGCGACACAGGTCATGGTGTGGCGTACGCCACGCGCTGTCCATCAGCGGGTTATAAGTGGTTTACCACAATCCTTCTTTCAATGGGTGCTAAGCGAATACGACATTGTTGTGTCTGACAGCGAACAAACCGGCGACGGACAGCGGTTTTGGTTACGCATGATAGACTGGGCGTTCAGCATGAATTATCGGATAAGCGTGGCTGACGGTACGGTAGGAGAAGAGTGGCACTTAACGCCGGTGAGCTCATATGCCGAGCTGGAAGAGCGCTGGATTGCGTTTGCCTGGGGACACGATCGTGATGTGCACCCACATCGCAGGTTAGTCATCAGTAAAGCGTAACGGGCCGCACAGAGCGGCCCGTTTTGTTTAGCACTCGGTCACAGTCGTGCTCAGCGGCAGGCGAGATTTCGGCAGCGTGGCGTTGAAATCTTCCACGCTGTGATGCCCAACCGGCACCACCACCAGGCTGGTGAAGCCTTTCTCTTTCAGGCCAAACTCTTCGTCGAGGATCGCGGCGTCGAAACCTTCAATCGGTACCGCGTCCAGGCCCAGCGCAGCCACGCCCAGCAGGAAGTTACCGACGTTCAGGTAAACCTGCTTCGCCATCCACTGGTCGTCATCTTTCAGATCCACGCGGTGCATGTCGGCAAAGTAGGTACGGCCCTTATGGTTTGCCGCTTTCGCTTCCGGGGTATTAAAGCGACCATCGGCCTCTTCCTGATCGACAACGCGCTCCAGCCAGGCGTCGTCCATCGCGGTTTTCGCGCAGAACACCACCACGTGAGAAGCATCCAGCATTTTGCGTTCGTTGAACACATAGGTGCCCGCCGCGGATTTCGCCACGCGCGCTTTTCCTTCCTCGGTGCTGGCGACAATAAAGTGCCACGGCTGGGAGTTGGTGCTGGACGGGCTGTACTGCAGCAGGGTTTTGATTTTTTCCGCTTCTTCAGCGGTCAGTTTTTTGCTTGCGTCGAACGCCTTGGTGGAGTGGCGTTTCAGCGCAACAGAAATGATATCCATAACAACTCCTGATGATGAAATTCGCCCGCGTGCGGGCGCGAAAGGTGAGCAGATTACAGCGGGACGCGGAAAAAGATAAGGGCAATTCGAGCGCTTAATCTGTTCGTCTCAGACGAACAATCAGACCGGCCGGATCCACTCCTGGTCTTTTTTCGGCAGTTTATCCACCACCAGATGCCAGGAATCATTGATGAGATCGGTAACCAGTTCCGGCGTCACGTCGTCCGTACCGTAAAGGGAAATCCAGTGCTTTTTGTTGAGGTGATAGCCCGGTTCAACGCCGCGATAAATCTGCTGATTTAACAGCGATTTTTCCGGGTCTGACTTCAGGCTAACGTGCGGCCGCCCGTGGGCGACGGCCACAATCATGAAAATTTTCCCGCCCACTTTAAACACGTCAAACTCCGGCCCAAACGGCCAGCAGTGTTCGGTGAACGGCAGCTCCAGCGCCACGCGTTTTGCGTGTTCCTGCAACGTTTTACTGTCCATCACTCTCTTCCTGGGCAAGTCCGCGCCACATTACCTCAAAGCCGAGCGCTTTAAACTCAACGGCGCGGGACGGATCGCGGGTGGCAAATTCCATCGTGCTTTCGGCCAGCGATAAGAAAAGCGCATCGCCAAACGTTTTAAATTCATCAGACATAAACACCTGACGCACCGAGCGGCGGCAGAGCTCATGCAGCTCCGGGAACATCTCTTTCACCGCCTGTTCCGTTTCGGCGCTCAGCTTTTCACTGACGCCAATCTGGCGGATCGCCGCATGGGCAACGGGGTTACGAATACCCCAGTCCACATAGCTGTTCCAGATATTGCGGGTATGTTCTTTGGGCAGCGTGATGGTACGATCGAGGTTCGCCAGCATGGTCTGGCAGAGATCCTGCTTCAGGTGCAGATAGAGGGCATTCAGCAGATCGTCTTTCGTAGCAAAGTAGCGGAACAGGGTGCCTTCGGCGACGCCCGCCTTACGGGCAATGAGCGCCGTTGAGGCGGCAATACCTGACTGTGCAAACGCCGTGGTTGCGGCGTCCAGTAAGGCCTGTTTTTTATCTTCACTCTTCGGACGTGCCACTAAATTTTTCCTCCTGTCAATTATAAAAACCCTGATTGAAACACGTGCTTTGACACGCTGCAACGCGGAATGTCAAAGATCGAAAACGTCTTGACGACTTTATCATCACATCTATAATGAGTGCTTACTCACTCATAATCAAGTTTACCCTGCGCACGCTATCGGATGGGGCGCGTTTTCGGGTCAGGATATGAAAAAACCTCTCTTCATCTGCGTGGTGTTAATCATGATTATTGCTTCAGCCGCGAGTTTACCGTTTGTTCTGAATGCCGGATTCGGCCAGCCGCCGCAGGGTGAACGGCTTACTGAAGTGGAGGCCTCTCCACAGTATCGCGAGGGGAAATTCCACAATACGCTGCCGACGCCGGGTTATAACGGTGACAAAAATATGCTGGTCGCGATGTGGGAGTTTCTGACCAAAAAAACCGAAAACGCCCGCCCGGCCCAGCCCCTGCCGCTGGTGAAAACCGATCTTGCGAACCTGCCGCTGGAGCAGGACACCCTGGTGTGGCTTGGTCACTCCTCGTGGTATCTGCAGCTCGCGGGCAAACGCATCCTGATTGACCCGGTTCTTGGCAACTATGCCGCGCCGTTTTCGTTCCTCAATAAGGCCTTTGCCGGCGAGTATCCGTGGCGGGCAGAAATTATGCCGGCGATCGACCTGCTGATTATCTCGCACGATCACTACGATCATCTGGATTACGCCACCATCAGGGCGCTACTGCCGAAGGTGAAGCGGGTGGTGACGCCGCTGG
Source organism: Enterobacter sp. SST3 (assembly GCF_000286655.1). Classification (NCBI taxonomy): domain Bacteria; kingdom Pseudomonadati; phylum Pseudomonadota; class Gammaproteobacteria; order Enterobacterales; family Enterobacteriaceae; genus Enterobacter; species Enterobacter sp. SST3. The sequence goes on from NZ_ALNS01000001.1 coordinate 111,519, forward strand.
GCGTCGGCTCCCACCTGCGTTACTGGGGGATGAAGCCCGAGATTATTGACGAGCGTGACTGGAACCAGTCGGTGCGCATCAGCGATGCGTTGACGGTGCACGTTCTGCCGGCACGTCACTTCTCCGGCCGCGGCATCAAACGCGATCGCACCTTGTGGGGCAGCTTCATGTTCGTCACGCCAGAGCAGAAGGTTTACTACAGCGGGGATTCCGGTTACGGCCCGCACTTCAGGGCCATCGGTGAACAGTTTGGCGAAGTGGACGTCGCCATCATGGAAAACGGCCAGTACGACCAGGACTGGAAGTACATCCACATGCTGCCGGAGGAAACGGCGCAGGCCTCGGCGGATCTGAACGCGAAAGCCGTGGTGCCCGGTCATAACGGACGCTTCGTGCTGGCGAAACACGCCTGGAACGATCCGCTGATCCAGCTGGCAAAAGCCAGCCAGGATAAAAATTATCGGTTGCTGACGCCGGAACTGGGCGAGCCCGTCCGGGTAAGCGACACCGCGCAAACCTTTCGTGCGTGGTGGGAATAATGTTTAAGCGAGAAGCAGAGGGGGACAGCAGTATGACCATTTCCGCTCAAGTCATCGACACTATCGTCGAATGGATCGACGACAATCTGCACCAGCCATTACGAATAGAAGAGATTGCCCGCCACGCGGGTTACTCGAAGTGGCACCTGCAGCGGTTGTTTATGCAGTACAAAGGGGAGAGTCTGGGGCGCTATATCCGTGAACGCAAGCTGCTGCTGGCGGCGCGCGATCTCCGTGAATCCGACGCCCGGGTGTACGACATCTGCCTGCGTTACGGGTTTGACTCGCAGCAGACGTTTACCCGCATCTTTACCCGCACGTTCAACCAGCCGCCTGGCGCGTACCGTAAAGAGAACCATAGCCAGACACATTAACCTGTCGCGTGTAGGCCGGGTAAGGCGTAGCCGCCACCCGGCCTTTTTATGGGCTCACGACGCCAGTGAAAACCAGCGTCGCCAGATGAAACGCAGCACAAAGAATTCAATCGCCCCGAGCAGTAAAAACCACACGCAGAACAGAATGGTATAGAGCTGGTTAAGATCGACCATGTGAAAGGTCTGAACCAGCTTCTGCGCCAGTACCAGCCCAAGCGAAGGCGCAGGGAGCAGCAGGCATGAAAGCAGTGCCAGCAATAAAATGCCGCCTGCGGTGAGCAGCGACTCTAGCGGGTGTTTCATCGTAATGTTAATCGTCAGTTAAAAATGTCATTGTCCGGCATCCCGGAACGTAAAGCAATATAAACCCGGCGCACGTTTACGGATAAAACGAATGCGCTATTCTGTGAATAATTAACAGAAATAGATAAATATCCCAGACGCGATTAAATAATTATCGCGTAGTGTAAATAAACGTCCGCATCAGGAAAATAATTTTACAAATGTATAGGTGCTATAACCAATTAACGTGGCAATAACAATGGCCGCGATAACGTATAACACCAGCCTGCGCCCGCGATAAATACCCCACATGGTTCCCCCTCGTTTAGTTTTGGTTTAGAAATATTTTGTAAAAATCAGATCGTCGAAATAGTTTTAATCAGTTTTGAATAACCGAGAAGTCATTATATTGCGGTAGATCAATTTTACCCGCAAGACTTTAAAATGATTTATTTAAGCCCGAAAGGAATTCAGGCTTCTGTTCACCGGAAATTGAAGGAAAAATACGATGACTGAAAAAAAAGTGATTCCGAACGTGCCGCCTTCCGGCGGGCTGGCATACCAGCAGACCGTAGAGCAGGTGCTTGCACACGCGCAGAGCCAGGCCTGCGGTCTGGACCGTGCAGAGGCGCAGGCGCGTCTGCAAAAAACAGGGCCGAACGCGCTGCCGGAGAAAAAAGGGAAATCCGCCTGGCTGCGTTTCCTGGCCCATTTTAATGATGTCCTGATTTATGTCCTGCTGGCCGCCGCTGTATTAACGGCAGTAATGGGCCACTGGGTCGATACGCTGGTTATTTTGGGCGTGGCGGTAATCAATGCCTTAATTGGTCATATTCAGGAAAGCAACGCGGAAAAATCCCTGAAGAGTATTCGTAATATGCTCGCCAGCGAGGCGCGCGTTATTCGTAACGGCAACCATGAAACAATTCCCACAACTGAAATAGTCCCGGGCGATATTATTGTATTACGCGCGGGGGATCGTATTCCGGCGGATATGCGTTTAATTGAAGCGCATAATTTACGCGTGGAAGAGGCGATTCTGACCGGTGAATCCACCGTGGTGGATAAACACGTTAATCCGTTGAGCGGCGAATTACCGCTGGGCGATCGCACCAACATGGTCTTCTCCGGAACGACCGTCAGCGCGGGCGGCGGCGTCGGCGTGGTCACCGCCACCGGTCAGGATACGGAACTCGGCCACATCAACCAGATGATGGCGGGTATCGAGAAGCACCGTACGCCGCTGCTGGTGCAGATGGACAAGCTGGGTAAGGCGATCTTTGCGATTATTCTGGCGATGATGGCCGCGCTGTTTGTCTTCAGCCTGGCGTTCCGCGAGATCCCAATGGGCGAGCTGCTGCTCTCCCTGATCAGCCTGGCGGTCGCCTCCGTACCGGAAGGTCTGCCGGCGATTATCTCCATCATCCTCTCCCTGGGCGTGCAGGCGATGGCGCGCAAGCGGGCGATTATCCGCAAGCTGCCGACGGTGGAAACGCTTGGCGCGATGACCGTGGTCTGCTCGGATAAAACCGGCACCCTGACCATGAACGAGATGACGGTCAAAGCTATCATCACCGCCGACGCCTGCTACCGCGTGGACGGCAACAGCTACGAGCCGGTGGGCAACCTCTACCTGGAAGGCAGCGACGAGCCGGTCCACATCCAGCCGGGCACCGTGCTGGAGCAGTACCTGCGCACCATCGACCTGTGTAACGACAGCCAGCTGATTCAGGACGATCGCGGGCTGTGGGGCATCACCGGCGGCCCAACCGAGGGCGCGCTGAAGGTGCTGGCGGCGAAAGCCAACCTTGAGCCGGTGATGACCACGCTGGTTAACAAAATCCCGTTCGACTCGCAGTACAAGTACATGAGCACCCACTACCAGATTGGCGGTGAGGAGCAGATCCTGATCACCGGGGCGCCGGACGTCATTTTCGCCCTCTGCGCGCAGCAGCAGACCCGTCACGGTGCGGAAGCCTTCAACCGCGCGTACTGGGAAAGTGAGATGGAGCGCTATGCGCGTCAGGGGCTGCGCATGGTCGCCGCGGCGTTCAAGCCGGCGAACGGCGAGCAGGAACTGACGCACGATGACCTGAGCCACGGCCTGATCTTCCTCGGCATCGCCGGGATGATGGATCCGCCGCGCCCGGAAGCGATTGACGCGATTAACGCCTGCCAGCAGGCGGGGATCCGCGTGAAGATGATCACCGGCGATCACCCGCAGACGGCAATGAGCATCGGGCAGATGCTGGGGATCTGCAACAGCGAGCAGGCGGTCACCGGCTATGAGCTGGAGAAGATGGACGATGCCGCGCTGGCGGAAGCCGCGGTGAAGTATGACATCTTCGCCCGTACCAGCCCGGAGCATAAGCTGCGACTGGTGAAAGCGCTGCAGGACAAAGGTGAAATTGTCGGCATGACCGGCGACGGCGTGAACGACGCCCCGGCGCTGCGTCAGGCGGACGTGGGCATTGCGATGGGCATTAAGGGCACGGAAGTGACCAAAGAGGCGGCGGACATGGTCCTGACGGACGATAACTTCGCCACCATTGCCAGCGCGGTGAAAGAGGGGCGTCGCGTTTACGACAACCTGAAGAAGACCATCCTGTTCATCATGCCGACCAACCTGGCGCAGGGGCTGCTGATTGTGATTGCGCTGCTGGCGGGGAACATCATTCCGCTGACGCCGGTGCTGATCCTGTGGATGAACATGGCGACCTCCGCCACGCTCTCCTTCGGCCTGGCCTTTGAAGCCGCCGAGCGCAACATCATGCGCCGTCCGCCGCGTCAGACCGGCCAGCACGTGATGGACGCCTACGCCGTCTGGCGCGTGGCCTTCGTCGGCACCATGATTGCCATCGCCGCCTTTGCGCTGGAAGCCTGGCTGGCCCCGCGCGGCCACAGCGCGGAGTTCATCCGCACCGTGCTGCTGCAGATGCTGGTCTGCGCCCAGTGGGTATACATGATTAACTGCCGCAACACCGAAGGGTTCTCCCTCAACCGCGGCCTGCTGGCGAACAAAGGGATCTGGCTGGTGACGGGCGTGCTGTTCCTGCTCCAGGCGGCGATTATCTACCTGCCGTTTATGCAGATGCTGTTCGGTACCGAAGCCCTGCCGCTGCGCTACTGGTTTGTGACCCTGGCCGTTGCAGGCGTGATGTTCTTCGTCGTCGAATTCGAGAAGCGGCTGACCCGCAGGTTCCGTAAGGCTGCATAACCTTTTGCCCTCACCCTAACCCTCTCCCACGGGGAGAGGGGACTCTGACCTCCCTCTCCCTGTGGGAGAGGGCCGGGGTGAGGGCAACAACCCTGAGGTACTCCCATGAAACTCCCACTCCTGTTCGCGCTCCTCGCCTGCACTCTGCCACCCGCATTCGCTGCCGCCATTCCCGTTCGCGTCGCCACCGTGGAGCAAACCGCCCATGCCGCCGAGCGCCAGATCCCGGGCCGCATCGAAGCCATTCACACCGTTGAGCTACGCGCACGCACGGAGGGCGCGATTACCAAAATCCACTTCCGCGGCGGGCAGTACGTGAAAAAAGGCGACGTGCTGTTTGAGCTGGACGACGCCGAGCCGCGCGCCGCCCTGCGCCTGGCGCAGGCCGAAGTGAAAAGCGCCGAAGCCACGCTGCGCCAGGCGCAGCAGCAGCTTTCCCGCTTTGAAAGTCTCGGCAGCAGCAACGCCATCAGCCGCCACGACGTGGACAACGCCCGCATGCAGCGCGACGTCGCCAGCGCCGCTCTCGAGCAGGCGAAGGCCCGGCTCGACGCCCGCCGCGTCACCCTGAGCTACACCCGCATCACCTCGCCGATTGACGGCCGCGTGGGGCACAGCAGCTTCCACGTGGGTAGCCTGGTCAACCCGGCGAGCGGCGTTTTAGTGGAGGTGGTGCAGCTTGACCCGATCCGCATCGCCTTTGCGCTGGAAGAGGGGGCATTTGCCGCCAAAGCCGGACAGTATGCGGATATCAACGCCATGAAGCGTGCCTGGCAGGCGCTGATCGACAGCAACGGCCAGCGCGTCAGCGGCGAGCTGACGTCAGTGGATAACCGCGTTGACCCGCGTACCGCCAGCGTGATGCTGCGCGCCGAGTTTGCCAATCCGCGCCATCAGCTGCTGCCCGGCGGCAACGTGAATGTGTTTTTGCGCCCGGCAAGCGAGCAGCCGGTGCTGACCCTGCCTGCCGCAGCGGTCCAGCAGAACGGCGACGGCTTCTTTGCCTGGGTGGTTAATGCCGACGGCAACGCCGAAATGCGCCTGCTGAACGTGGCCGGGCAGATCGGCCAGCAGTTTCAGATTGCCTCCGGCGTGAAGCCCGGTGAGCGAGCGATTACTGACGGCGCGCAGCGCGTGCAGCCCGGCGCTGCCGTCCAGATACTCAATTAAGGAGCCATCATGCTGACGTTTTTCATCAAACGCCCGCGCTTCGCGATGGTGATTGCGCTGGTCATCACCCTGCTGGGGGCCATCGCGCTGAGGATTATCCCGGTGGAGCAGTACCCGCAGATCGCGCCGCCGGTGGTGAACGTCTCTGCCAGCTGGCCGGGCGCCAGCTCGGCCGACGTGGCGGAGGCCATCGCCACGCCGCTGGAGACGCAGCTGAACGGCGTGGACCATATGCTCTACATGGAGTCCACCAGCTCGGACGAAGGCACTTACAGCCTGAACATCACCTTTGCGGCGGGGACCGAGCCGGATCTCGCCGCCATCGACGTGCAAAACCGCGTGGCGCAGGCCGTGGCGCAGCTGCCCACCGAGGCGCAGCAAAACGGCGTGCAGGTGCGCAAGCGGGCCACCAACCTGATGATGGGGGTAAGTCTTTACTCACCGAATAACACCCACACGCCGCTGTTCGTCAGCAACTACGCCAGCACCCAGGTGCGCGAGGCGCTGTCGCGTCTGCCCGGCGTGGGGCAGGTGCAGATGTTCGGCGCGCGCGACTACAGCATGCGCATCTGGCTGCGCCCGGACCGCATGAACGCCCTGAACGTCACCACCGATGACGTGGCGCAGGCGCTGCGAGAGCAGAACGTGCAGGGGGCGGCCGGCCAGGTGGGCACCCCGCCGGTGTTTAACGGCCAGCAGCAGACCCTGACCATCAACGGGCTGGGGCGCTTAAGCCAGGCCGACGAGTTTGCCGATATCATCATCCGCGCGGGGGAAATGGGCCAGCTGGTGCGCCTGAAGGACGTCGCCACCATCGAGCTCGGCTCGCGCAGCTACAGCTCCGGCGCGCAGCTGAACGGGCACGACTCCGCCTATTTGGGTATCTACCCGACGCCGTCCGCCAACGCCCTGCGCGTGGCCGACGCGGTGCGCGCGGAGCTGGAGCGCCTCTCGACGCGCTTCCCGGACGACCTGGTCTATGAGGTGAAATTCGACACCACCACCTTTGTCGCCGCCACCATTAAAGAGATCGGCGCCTCGCTGGCGCTCACGATGCTGGCGGTGGTGGTGGTCGTTTCCCTGTTCCTGCAAAGCTGGCGCGCGACGCTGATTGTCGCGCTTGCCATTCCGGTGTCGCTGGTGGGCACCTTTGCGGTGCTCTACGCGCTCGGCTACTCCGCCAATACGCTGAGCCTGTTCGCCATCATTCTGGCGCTGACCATGGTGGTGGATGACGCCATCGTGGTGGTGGAAAGCGTCGAAACGCTGATGGCGGAAGGGCAGAGCCGCACGGCGGCGACCGCGCTGGCGCTGCGCCAGATTGCCGGGCCGGTGATTGCCACCACGCTGGTGCTGCTGGCGGTGTTTGTGCCGGTGGCGCTGCTGCCGGGGATTGTCGGCGAGCTGTACCGCCAGTTCGCGGTGACGCTCTCGACGGCCGTGACGCTCTCAAGCCTGGTGGCGCTGACCCTGACGCCCGCGCTGTGCGCGATGCTGCTGCGTCCGCGCCCGGAGAAACCGGCGGCCGTTTATCGCGTCTTCAACCGCGGGCTGGACGCCACGCGCGGTTTGTACACCCGCCTCGTGCATGTCTTAAACCTGCGCCCGTGGCTGGCGCTGCTGGCCACCGCTGGCGCGTCGGCAGTCGTGCTGTTCAGCTTTATGTCGATGCCAAAAGGCTTCCTGCCGCAGGAGGACCAGGGCTACTTCTTCGCCAGCGTTCAGCTGCCGGAAGCGGCTTCGCTGGAGCGCACCGAAGCGGTGATGACCACCGCGCGAGAGCTGATCGCCCAAAATCCGGCGGTGGAAGACGTGATTCAGGTCTCCGGGTTTAACATCCTCAACGGCACCAGCGCCTCCAACGGCGGGTTTATCTCCATCATGCTCAAAGACTGGAGCGAGCGTCCGCCGCTGGATGAGGTGATGGGTACTCTTCAGCGCCAGCTGCTGGCCCTGCCGGAGGCGACCATCATGACCTTCGCGCCGCCGACGCTGCCGGGGCTGGGCAACGCCTCCGGCTTTGACCTGCGCATCCAGGCGCAGGCGGGGCAGAGCCCGGCGGAGCTGGAGCGCGTCACCCGCGAGGTGCTGATAAAAGCCAACCAGCACCCGCAGCTGAGCCGCGTGTTCACCACCTGGAGCAGCAACGTGCCGCAGCTGACGCTGACCGTTGACCGCGAGCGTGCGGCCCGTCTCGACGTGCCGGTGTCGCGCATCTTCAGCAGCCTGCAAACCGCCTTCGGCGGCACCCGCGCCGGGGATTTCAGCATCAACAACCGCGTCTACCACGTGGTGATGCAGAACGAGATGCAGTGGCGCGAGCGTGCAGAGCAAATCAGCGAGCTGTTCGTGCGCAGCAACAGCGGCGAGCGGGTGCGCCTGAGCAACCTCGTCACCATCACGCCGACCGTCGGCGCGCCGTTCCTCCAGCAGTACAACCAGTTCCCGTCGGTGTCGGTGAGCGGCTCGGCAGCGTCTGGGGTGAGCAGCAGCACCGCCATGGCGGCGATGGGCGAAATTCTGGCGGCAAGCCTGCCTGCGGGGTACGACTACGCCTGGAGCGGCATGTCGTATCAGGAGCAGCAGACCGGCAATCAGGCGATCTGGATCGTGCTGGCGGCGGTGGTGATGGCGTGGCTGTTCCTCGTCGCCCAGTACGAGAGCTGGACGCTTCCGGCGAGCGTAATGCTCTCGGTGCTGTTCGCCCTCGGCGGGGCGCTGGTCTGGCTGTGGATGACGGGCTACGCCAACGACGTGTACGTGCAGATTGGTCTGGTATTGCTGATCGCGTTAGCGGCCAAGAACGCGATTCTTATCGTCGAGTTCGCCCGCGCGCGGCGTATGGACGGAATGGCGATTGTCGATGCCGCGCGGGAAGGGGCCTCGCGCCGCTTCCGGGCGGTGATGATGACCGCCGTGTCGTTCATTATCGGCGTTTTGCCGATGATGCTGGCGACCGGGGCGGGCGCCCAGAGCCGCCGCATCATCGGCACCACGGTCTTCAGCGGCATGCTGGTGGCGACCGTGGTGGGGATTCTGTTCATCCCCGCGCTGTTCGTGCTGTTCCAGCGCCTGCGGGAGTGGGGCCACGGCCTTACGGACTCGTCGCCCACAGCTCGCAGTGCTTCTGCACCAGAGAAATCAGCGAGCCGCCGTCGGCGATAAAGTCCCGCATGCGCTGCGCCTCGCTCTTGCCCTGCTTTAACAGCAGGGCAATTTCATTGATTGCGCTTGTCGCGCCGAGCTTCTCGGCCGACGGCGCCACCTGCTCCAACAGCCAGGCGATATCTTCCGCCAGGGTTTTGTGCTCGCCGGTGTGCACGTCCGTCAGGATCCCCTCCAGCCCGTAGCGACACGCCTGAAAACGGTTAAAACGGTAGAGCAGAAAATCCCGTTCCTGATGCTTATACGGCCGCGTGGTCAGCAGCCAGTGCGACGTGGCCTGAATCAGCCCGGCGATGTTAATCGCGTGGCCGAGCGTCAGCGGCGTATCCATCACCCGCACCTCCACGGTGCCAAAATGCGGGCTGGGGCGAATATCCCAGTGCAGATCTTTGATGCTGTCGATCATGCTGGTGGCGCTCAGGCGGCGGAACAGCCCTTCGAACTCCTGCCAGCTGTTGACCCACGGCATCTGTCCGTTATCCGGGAACCCGGAGAAGATATTGAGCCGCGACGAGGAGAACTTCGTGTCGGTGCCCTGCATGTACGGCGAGGCGGCCGCCAGGGCAATAAAGTGCGGTACAAAGCGCGACAGGCCGTGCAGGAGGTAAATGGCGTCATCCCCGGTCCAGCAGCCGACGTGCACGTGCTGGCCGAATACCGTCGCCTGCAAAATCAGATAGCCAAAGCGCTCCAGCGTGACGTTATAGCGCTCGTCGTCGCACACCTCCTGACGCTGCCATTTCTGGAACGGATGCGTCCCGCCGCCGCAGATCTGAATGTGTTGCTCCGCCGCCGCGCGCAGGATGCTCTGCTGCATCACCGAGAACTGCGCCGCCGCCTGATCGATGGTCTGACACACGCCGGTGGCGATTTCGAGCATGCTTTCGGTGATGTCGTGTTTGACTTCACCGCCTTTGATGTCGTCTTTGACGGCGGCGATGAGCGCGGAGGAGTCCTGGCTGAGATCGTACCCCGGCGGGTTAACCACCTGCAGTTCGAGCTCGATGCCAAGGGTGAACGGTTCAGAGGATTTAAAATCAGGTAAAGGCATGGCGCACTCCGTTGTCTGTGAATGTTGAGTATAGACAACGGGTGTGGCGCGCTCGTCTCAGGGTGGTATAACTGATAGCAGGCTTAGCAAAAGGGGAGTGACTCATGTCTGACTATCCAACCATTGCGCTGATTGGTCCCGGTGCGATTGGCACCACCATTGCCGCGGTGTTGCATGACGCGGGCCGCACGCCGCTGCTCTGCGGACGGACCGCGCATCCGGAATTACGCCTGCGTCACGATGAGGGTGAAACGGTGGTGCCCGGTCCGGTATTCACCGATCCGACGGCCATCACGCGCCCCGTTGACCTCGTGTTTATCGCGGTAAAAACGACGCAAAATGCCGACAGCGCCGGGTGGCTGCGCGCCCTTTGCGATGAAAATACCGTGGTCTGCGCGCTGCAAAATGGCGTAGAGCAGAAGGCGCAGCTTGAGCCTTTGGTCAGTGGCGCAACGGTGCTGCCGTCGGTGGTCTGGTTCCCGGCGCAGCGCGAGCCGGATGCCTCCGTCTGGCTACGGGCGAAGCCGCGCCTGACGCTGCCGGACGTGCCGCAGGCGCAGCGGGTGGTGGAGGCGCTTCGCGGTACGCACTGTGAAGTTGAACTCTCGGCTGATTTCCCCACCGTCGCCTGGCGCAAGCTGCTGCAAAACGCGGTCGCCGGGCTCATGGTGCTCGCTAACCGCCGTGCCGGGATGTTCAGGCGCGAGGATATCAGCGAACTTTCGCTGGCCTATCTGCGGGAAGGGCTTACTGTCGCCCGCGCTGAGGGGGCGAAGCTGGCCGATGACGTGGCGCAGGAGATTCTGGCGAACTTTCAGCGCGCGCCTGAGGACCTCGGCACGTCGATTCTCGCTGACCGTCAGGCGGATCGCCCGATGGAGTGGGACATCCGCAACGGCGTGATCCAGCGCTACGGCCGCAAACACGGCATTGCGGTGCCCATCAGCGACGTGGTGGTGCCGCTGCTGGCGGCGGGGAGCGAGGGGCCGGGTTAACGGTTACTGTTTTTCCGTTCGGCAAAGTAATGGGCGGCCGTGCTGCCCATCACTTTTATGAACATGGTGATAAACGCGTTCACGGATTCGTACCTGAGAGTGGCGGTGGGGCGATAGAGAGGGGGGAAGACAAGTGAATATGAAGTTCAGCTTTGTGCCATAATTTTACGTTGTTATCCTGGTAGCGTGTTAATCTGTCGGGAGCAGATCCCGGGAGGTTCAAATGCTTTATAGCTGCATGAATAATACAAAATGGAATGAGATCCGCATGGCAATGGTTAGCATTGAATCTTCCCCCTTATGGAAAATCACTTTTCTCAATGGCTATGAATCTGCAGTTGATGGCGAGTGGTTTTACCATTTCTGTGAAGGTGGCTATTTGGATATCAAGTATCTTGATATTATGACAAACTCAGTTGAACAACATACCATGGTAGGTACTATTCTTCGCGCTATTCATCTCCCAGGAATCGAGGTATCAACCGGTTATAGAATTTGGGGATACGCAGATTCGGTCAGCTATGTAGATTATCTTTAACTAGATAAAATCGGTTAATGGCTAACAGGAATACGTTAGTCTTTGAGTAGAATTGGCCTCTACTCCTCACTGTCTAAGCGTTACACTGAAAGTTATTAATTCAAAGTCAATACAATCAAACATCGTCCCATAGCGGCATCAATTCTGCAGGTAATTGTTCCTTATCAAACCCCTCAAACCAATACACTGAGCCTTGCGGTCCAATAATCGGCACTTCTCCCCACCCCGGATGAAACAATGCGCGACTCCAGTCAGGCTTGAGACGACCACGCCGTTTAAGGCGCTGACCATTACACGCAGTTGCTCGTATTGAAGGAAAATTAATAAAGAAACTTAACGGCATTTTCTCTTTGCGCGCACGTTGTAATTGCCTTGATATCCAGTCCTGGTTACGTTTGCGAAGTTTTTGTTTCATTGGCTACTGTTCTGATTCTACTCACTTATCAATCAATGCTCTCACTATAATCCGACGCCATGCTTTCTACAAGAGTGTCCGTTCTTAACTCAGTGCGGACCTTACCCACTTTTCTGCCCTTTCCGTATAATGAGCGGACGGTGATAGCGTCCGCTCAGTGTTGATGACTGTATGTGCATTAGTATAGCCATGCATCTTCTGTCATCAAAATGATGAAGCCACTCGTGCTTTTATCGGATAAACGTTCTTTTTACGCGAACAGAGGTTATGAAATAGGGAATCCAAATTAAAGCCGTAATTACGTTTCTAAAAACAGGCACAAGTTCATTATAGCCAATTTCAGCGCCAGGAATTAATATGTAAAGCAAGTAGGTATTAAATGACATTGTCGTCACGATTGATATTAAAAACAAAATATAAAGCTTTGGTAGCGATTTCTTCTTTTTTAGGAAAAATGAAAGAACGGTGACTGTAAAAAGAAATTCGCCTATATAAATAACCAGGGAAAGCATGAAGAAGATTTTTGCATTTGCATTCAAATGCGAATAGTTTTCTATCGTAAATTTAAATGCATCTGTCATTGCAAAAAGATAGGAAGCAGCAGTAACCACTAATCCTATAAGGGGTAAAAAAAGAAAACCTCCAATTTTCCTGAAACTTTTATCTTCACAACTGTCGCAAAACTCTCTGTCCTGAGGTATTTCGACCCCACACTTTATGCATCCCCATTCCATATATGGACCTTTGAAGTATTTTATAATTTACAATAGATTAAACGAAGTCTATTACAAACGCAACTGACTGATAAATAAGTATGCTGTGCAGGTAACTTTTTCGAGTAAATTTGTGTTAAGGGGGGATTCCCGCAGCATAGATATTCATTCTAAATCCCTACCAGGGACCGCTCTTTGCTAATAACGGTTCCTCAAACATTTCTTCCCGGTAGTTCTCGTCCTGAAACGGATATTTAAAGCGAAGTGCTAACGCTGAACGCCATAAGGTTATCTGTTGCACTTCAGTCCAGCTTCTCGATATTCAACCTAACCGCTTTCAGCGTTCTCCTGCGGATCCAGCCGCTGCCCGCCCGGATTATCAGCCAGTAAGCCGCCATCCTGAGCCGGGTGCTTCTGTCCGGGCAATCGACGAACGTTTCTGTACTGAGTTCATGCTGGCCTGGCGCCAATTCCGTTACCTGATAGCGCAGCAACAATGTCGCGCTGCCCGGCGTCACTGACGTCTGAAAAGCGCTGACATCCGGTACTTTTTCCAGACCAAAATCTGAACGCCAGAACTGTCCTCGCAAGCCATAGCAGAGCTCAGATGCTGAGTTTTTCAAAAGGGTAAAACTGTGCAGGCCAAAGTTGCCGATGGAGTTAGCCTGCTGATTACGCAGAAATTTCTGCGGTAATTGCCGTAAAAACATCAGCCGCCGAATGACGACATCTTGCCGAACGTCAAAGTTTGCAATCAACGGCAGAATATGTTCGGGATGCGCAGTATGAATGACCGTTCGGTGTTTTTCATGAAACTGGAACTGAGGTAAAAAAGCGGGGACATCCTTCCACTGAGCAAGCGCTTTGCGGGTTACGAATCCAGGATTCAGCATTTCTCTTCCTTGTCATCCCTTGAGTGCAGCCAGAGTATCAGATGGCGTTCCGCAAGCAATTACCAGGAAAAGAGAGGGGTATCTGGCCGAAATGCTCCCCCATCCGCAGCAGCAGAATTCCGGCCCATCACCCGTCTCAGTGCGCCGTAATATACGGCTCCTTCACAAACTCCGCCAGCAGCCAGACCATATCGTGCAGCAACCCGGTGAGTTCTTTCGCCACGCGCGCAGGCAGTGTCCCGCCAATCACCGCCAGCGTTAACGCCACGGCATAATCCACCTGCAACGTCGTCTCCTGCCAGCAGTCTGGCACGCAGGAAACGATCTTTTCTCCTGCGATGAGCCTTTCAACCAGATGTGGGGGAAGTTCTGTATCGCAACATTCACGCAGGCGTTTAAGCAGTGCCAGCAAGCGCTCGCAAAGTATGGAAAACGTCACGGGATCGTCAGTTTCAACCAGCACGCTCACACAGGCGGCGCAGGTGTCAGCCAGTTCGAAGAGATCTGCAGAATCGCAAAGTTGAAGATCGATGAGGTGGTGAACAGCGCTTTCTTCAGAGAGCGCATAAGAAAACTCAGGGACAGTAGCCATTTAGCATCCTCTTTAAGTAAAAATGTCACGTTATGCTAACGGGTTCCTACGCCCGGTTACGGATGGGCCGCAACGCAGGCACTTTACGGCGGTGAAAAAAGGATGGAAAGGGGATAACCCTGAATTACATAAGGTTGCTTGCAGGTTTGCGAGGCGGCTTCCAGAAGGGCATTGCCGGGTGGCGGCTACGCCTTACCCGGCCTACAAAAACCACCAACCAAACCGGCCGCTACCCCTCGCTCATCATCGCCAGAAACCGCTTCACCGTCCGCGAGCGTTCAAAGCGCCGCCAGCAGAGCGCGATATCGGTATAAAGCTCCGGCGAGCTCAGCGCGTGGTAGGTGACATTTGGCGGAGAAATGGCCGCCATGGATTTCGGCACCAGCGCAAACCCGCCGCCCGCGGAAACCATGCTCAGGGAGGATGAAAGCTGTGACGACTGCAGCGCGTGCTGCACGTCGATCCCGGCCCGCTCGCAGCAGCCGTGAACCCGGTCGTACAGGCCGGGCGCGACCTCCTGCGGGAACAACACCACCGGCGTATCCTGAAGCTGCTCTAACGCCAGCGAATCGCACGCCGCCAGCGGATGGTCGCGATGCAGCGCCACCACCATCGGCTCCCGATCGAGGATGGTTAACTCGAACGCCTTGCTGCTCTCGCACGGCAGGCGCACGAAGGCGATATCCAGTTCGCCCTCCGCCAGCATCGTCGTCAGCGACGACATATTGGCTTCCACCTGGTGAACCTGCACCGCCATGTTCTGCACCTGAAACTGGCGAATCAGCGCGAAAATTTTGGGATGAAAAGCATCGGAGCTGGTGATGCCAATCGACAGGTTACCGTTCAGCCCGCGCGCGATGCCGCGGGCTTTCTCCAGCGCGGCGTCGCTCAGCGCCAGGATCTTACAGGCGTCCTCGTAGAAGGCTTCTCCCGCTTCGGTCAGCTCCACGCCCCGCGTCAGGCGTCTGAACAGCGGCGTGCCCACTTCCTCTTCGAGCCGTTTGATCTGCTGACTCAGAGGAGGCTGCGAAATACCCAGCGCTTCGGCCGCCCTGGTGAAGTGTCGCTCGCGTGCAACCGCGACAAAATACCGCAGATAACGAAGTTCCATATCTAAAACGTCTCAAACCAGCATGGTTTCTATATTGGAACTCTCTGCTGAATCGGGTCAACATTTATTTAACCTTTCTAAATAAAGTTGAAGAGGACGAGCATGATGGTGCATTCATCTGCCTGCGACTGTGAAGCCAGCCTGTGCGAGACCCTGCGCGGGTTCTCCGCCCAGCATCCTGACAGCGTGATCTATCAGACATCGCTAATGAGCGCCCTGCTAAGCGGCGTGTACGAGGGGGAGACCACCATCGCCGATCTGCTGGCACACGGTGATTTTGGTCTGGGCACCTTCAACGAGCTGGACGGCGAAATGATTGCCTTCAGCAGCCAGGTGTACCAGCTGCGCGCCGACGGCAGCGCCCGGGCCGCGAAGCCGGAGCAGAAAACGCCGTTCGCGGTGATGACCTGGTTCCAGCCGCAGTACCGTAAAACCTTCGACGCGCCGGTCAGCCGTCAGCAGATCCACGACGTCATCGACCAGCAGATCCCCTCCGATAACCTGTTCTGCGCGCTGCGCATTGACGGCAACTTCCGCCATGCCCACACCCGCACCGTACCGCGCCAGACGCCGCCGTACCGCGCGATGACCGACGTGCTGGACGACCAGCCGGTGTTCCGCTTTAACCAGCGCGAAGGGGTGCTGGTCGGGTTCCGCACGCCGCAGCATATGCAGGGGATCAACGTGGCGGGCTACCACGAACACTTCATCACCGACGACCGTCAGGGCGGGGGCCATCTGCTTGACTACCAGCTGGAGAGCGGCGTGCTCACCTTCGGTGAAATTCACAAGCTGATGATTGACCTGCCCGCCGACAGCGCCTTTTTACAGGCCAACCTTCACCCCAGCAATCTGGATGCGGCGATCCGTGCCGTCGAAAACTAACAGGAGAACTACCGTGAACAGTGAGAAACAGTCACGTCAGTGGGCGCACGGCGCCGATTTGGTTGTCGGCCAGCTGGAAGCGCAGGGCGTGAAGCAGGTGTTCGGGATCCCGGGGGCGAAAATCGACAAGGTCTTTGACTCTCTGCTGGACTCCTCCATTGAGATCATCCCGGTGCGTCACGAGGCGAACGCGGCGTTTATGGCGGCGGCGGTAGGGCGGTTGACCGGCAAGGCCGGGGTGGCGCTGGTCACTTCCGGGCCGGGCTGCTCGAACCTGATCACCGGCATTGCCACCGCCAACAGCGAAGGCGACCCGGTGGTGGCGCTGGGCGGGGCGGTGAAGCGGGCGGATAAAGCGAAGCTGGTGCACCAGAGCATGGACACCGTCGCCATGTTCAGCCCGGTCACCAAATACGCCGTGGAGGTGAGTGCGCCGGACGCGATTGCTGAGGTGGTATCGAATGCGTTTCGCGCCGCCGAGCACGGCAGGCCGGGGGGCGCGTTCGTCAGCCTGCCGCAGGACATTGTTGACCAGCCCGCCACGGGGGCGATTTTACCCGCCAGCGGTCCCGCGCTGATGGGCCCCGCACCAGAATCCGCTATCAACGATGTGGCGAAGCTTATCGAAAAGGCCAAAAACCCGGTCATCCTGCTGGGGCTGATGGCGAGCCAGCCCGCCAACAGCGCGGCGCTGCGCAAGCTGCTGGAGAAAAGCCGTATTCCGGTCACCAGCACCTATCAGGCCGCCGGGGCGGTGAACCAGGAACACTTCACCCGCTTCGCCGGACGCGTCGGTCTGTTCAATAACCAGGCGGGCGACAGGCTGCTCCATCTGGCGGATCTGATTATCTGCATCGGCTACAGTCCGGTGGAGTACGAGCCGTCCATGTGGAACAGCGGCGACGCCACGCTGGTGCACATCGACGTGCTGCCTGCCTATGAAGAGCGTAACTACGTGCCGGATCTGGAGCTGGTGGGGGACATCGCCGAAACGCTGAATCAGCTCGCGAACCGTATCGACCACAAGCTTGAGCTGAGCCAGCGGGCCTCCGAAATTCTGGTCGACCGCCAGCATCAGCGCGATCTGCTCGATCGTCGCGGCGCCTCGCTTAATCAGTTCGCCCTGCATCCGCTGCGCATCGTGCGGGCCATGCAGGACATCGTGAATAACGACGTGACCCTGACCGTCGACATGGGCAGCTTCCACATCTGGATCGCCCGCTACCTCTACAGCTTCCGGGCGCGCCAGGTGATGATCTCCAACGGCCAGCAGACCATGGGCGTCGCGCTGCCGTGGGCCATTGGCGCGTGGCTGGTCAACCCGGGCCGCAAGGTGGTGTCGGTCTCCGGTGACGGCGGCTTCCTGCAGTCAAGCATGGAGCTGGAAACCGCGGTGCGCCTCAACGCTAACGTGCTGCACATCATCTGGGTGGATAACGGCTACAACATGGTTGCCATTCAGGAAGAGAAAAAATACCAGCGTCTTTCCGGCGTCGAGTTCGGCCCGGTCGATTTCAAAGTCTATGCCGACGCCTTTGGCGCGAAAGGCTTTGCCGTGGAGAGCGCCGACGCGCTCGAACCCACGCTGCGCGCGGCGATGGATGTGGATGGCCCGGCCGTGGTGGCCATTCCCGTCGACTACAGCGATAACCCGCTGCTGATGGGCCAGCTCCATCTCAGCCAGATTTTGTGACTCAACATAAGGACAGAGAAATGCAAAAAGTTGCTCTCGTAACAGGCTCAGGCCAGGGGATTGGTAAAGCGATTGCGCTTCGCCTGGTGAAGGATGGCTTTGCCGTCGCCATCGCCGACTATAACGCGGAAACGGCCAGAGCCGTGGCCGATGAAATTATCCGCAACGGCGGTAACGCCGTCGCCGTGAAGGTGGACGTCTCTGACCGCGAGCAGGTATTTGCGGCGGTAGAGAAAGCCCGCACCGCGCTGGGCGGTTTCCACGTTATCGTCAATAACGCCGGGGTCGCGCCGTCCACGCCAATCGAATCCATCACGCCGGAGATTGTCGATAAGGTCTACAACATCAACGTGAAAGGGGTGATCTGGGGGATCCAGGCCGCGATTGACGCGTTTCGCAAAGAGGGGCACGGCGGCAAGATCATTAACGCCTGCTCCCAGGCGGGCCACACCGGTAACCCGGAGCTGGCCGTCTACAGTTCCAGTAAATTCGCGGTGCGCGGCCTAACCCAGACCGCCGCGCGGGATCTTGCTCCGCTGGGGATCACCGTTAACGCCTACTGCCCGGGCATCGTGAAAACGCCGATGTGGGCGGAGATCGACCGTCAGGTCTCCGAGGCGGCGGGTAAACCGCTGGGCTACGGGACCGAAACCTTTGCCAAACGCATCACGCTTGGCCGCCTGTCCGAGCCGGAAGATGTCGCCGCCTGCGTCTCATACCTGGCAGGACCGGACTCTGACTACATGACAGGCCAGTCTCTGCTCATCGATGGTGGGATGGTGTTCAACTAAATTCTAATAAGCTCTGACATGAGTTTTCCCCTGCCCCCGTGCAGGGGCTTTTTTTTGTCTCCTCCGTCATTGTGCATTACACTGCGCGCTGCAAAACTTTAGTCATTACGATCTGACAGGCGGTAACAGCGATGAACGGTACAATCACAACGTGGTTTAAAGATAAAGGCTTTGGATTTATCAAAGATGAAAACGGCGACAACCGCTATTTTCATGTGATTAAGGTCGCGAACCCCGATCTGATTAAGAAAGATGCCGCGGTGACCTTCGAGCCTACCACCAACAACAAAGGCCTTTCCGCCTACGCGGTGAAGGTGATCCCCGAAAGCAAACATCTCTATATCGCAGGCGAGCGCGTAAAGCTCACCTCGATCAAATCCTTCGTGGTGTTCAGCGAAGAAGAGCCCGTTGATACCAAAATCGACAAAGAGAACGCGGTGCTGTCGGTGGGCCTGCTGATGAACAGCATCAAGCCAAAATCCGATAAAAAGCCGGGCGAAATGCGCACGGTGAAGAAGCTGGCGATCACCACCTTCCAGAATACGACGCTGATCTTCACCGAAGATGAGATCGACATCGATGCCACGGTGAAGCTGCTGAAGTAATTGTTTGCCGGGTGGCGGCACGCCTTACCCGGCCTACGAAAAACCATCAACGCGGCACGAAACGTAGGCCCGGTAAGCGCAGCGCCACCGGGCACCGCCGCACGCACTTAACCCATCCTGTGCTCGCCCCGTAACATCGCCTCACGGTTAAACACCTTCTGGATCTTCCCGTGCGCCATCAATGCCGCCCGGTCGGACATATGGGCAATCACGTCCGCGTCGTGGCTCACCAGCAGATACGTCATCTCATGCTCGGCCTTCAGGCGGTTAAGCAGGTTCAGGATTTCCGCCTGCACCGACATATCCAGCGCCGAGGTCGGCTCGTCCAGCAGCAGTAGCTGCGGGCGCAGCAGCAGCGCCCGGGCAATCGCAACGCGCTGACGCTGGCCGCCGGAAAGCTGGTGCGGATAGCGACTGCCCGCGTCGGCGGAGAGCCCCACCTCGTGCAGCGCATTGGCCACCTTCTCCGCGACCTGGGTCTCGCCGCGAATGTTCAACGGCTCCGACAGCGTGCGAGAAATCGAGTGGTTGGGATGCAGCGACGCCCACGGATCCTGAAACACCATCTGCACGTTGCGGCGAAGCTCGCCTTCAAAGCGTCGCCCTGGCGTTAACGCTTCTCCCAGTAGCGCAATACTGCCGCGCCACTCGCGCTGCAGCCCCGCCAGCACGCGCAGAATAGTCGATTTCCCGCAGCCGGATTCGCCAATCAGGCTGAACGTCTCGCCTTTCTCAATGCTAAAGCTGGCGGCCGAAACCGCCGTTTTTTCCCCGAAGGCGACCTGCACCTGGTTAACCTCAACGATCGCCATCGCTGGCCTCCTTCCACGGCTGCGAACGGTCGAGCGTCGGCAGCATCTGCCCATAGGTATGGGCGTCTGGTCGACAGGTCCACAGGGTTCGCGTGTACGGATGCGTCGCCAGCGGGAGCTGGCTCGCTGTCATCTCATCCACCTTTTCGCCCTGATACATCACCAGCACGCGGTCGCAGTGCTCCGCCACCAGCGGCAGATCGTGGCTGATGAGCAGCATCGCCATCTGGCGTTCTTCGCACTGCTGCACCAGCAGCTCGAGGATCTGGTTGCGCAGGCGGGCGTCCAGCGCGGAGGTCGGTTCGTCGGCAATCAGCACCTGCGGGTTGTTGATCAGCGCCATCGCAATCATCACCCGCTGGCCCATGCCTCCGGAAAGTTCGCCGGGATAGCGTGACAGCACGTTCTCGCTCAGCCCGACGGCGCGGAGGATGTCGTGAATACGTGCCGTACGCTCCGGACGCGGCAGGCGCTGATGCAGGGTCAGC
The DNA here is from genome assembly GCF_000286655.1 of Enterobacter sp. SST3. NCBI lineage: Bacteria > Pseudomonadati > Pseudomonadota > Gammaproteobacteria > Enterobacterales > Enterobacteriaceae > Enterobacter > Enterobacter sp. SST3. The sequence continues at coordinate 131,848 of NZ_ALNS01000001.1, forward strand.
GCCTCATCAAGCTGCGCGGCGACGCTTTTCACAGGGTTAAGGGCGTAGCGCGGGTCCTGCAGGACCATCGCAATCCCGTTGCCGCGCAGCGCCTGCCAGCGGCGGGCGTTCAGGGTCAGCAGATCGTTGCCCAGCACGTTAAGCCGGTTGGCGCTTACGATACCGGGTTTACGCACCAGACCCATCAGGGCGCGGGCGGACATGGACTTGCCGGAGCCGGATTCCCCCACCAGCGCCAGCCGCTCGTTGCCAAGCGTAAAGCTCAGGTTGTTGACCACGCGTGCGGCGGGGTAGTCGATATTCAGCGCATCGACGATGACGCGGTGTTCAGTCATGCTGTGGCTCCAGTACATCGCGCAGGCCATCGCCCAGCAGGTTAAACGCCAGGCTGGCAAACAGAATCGCTCCGCCCGGAATAGCGGCAATCCACCACTGGTCGAAAATCACCTGCATGCCGTCGGCAATCATCGCGCCCCATTCGGCCATGGGCGGCCGTGCGCCAAGGCCGAGGAAGCCGAGACCGGCGGCGGCCAGAATAATCCCCGCCAGATCCAGCGCCAGCCGCACAATCGCGGACGGCAGGCACAGGGGCAGAATATGGCCGACCAGCAGGCGCGGGCCGCGGATCCCCATCATCTCCGCGGCGGCCAGATAATCGCTGTGGCGCAGACGCTGAATCTCGCTCCGGGCCTGACGCGCGTAGGCGGGCCAGCTGGTTAAGGCCAGCGCCAGCGCGCCGTTGACCAGCCCCGGGCCGAGCATCGCCACAAACGCGAAGGCGAGGATCAGGCGCGGCATCGACATCACCACGTCGGTAAAGCGCATCAGGACTCGCTCCAGCCAGCCGCCGTAGTAGCCGGACAGGATCCCCACCAGCAGCCCGGCGGGCAGGGTGATAACGGTGACTAATGCCACCAGCCCGAGCGCCGGACGGGTGCCGTAAATCAGGCGCGAGAGCAGATCGCGCCCGTAGCTGTCGGTGCCCAGCCAGTGCTGGCCGTTCGGTGCCTGCAGGCGCGCGGCGGCGTCCTGCCAGTTCGGATCAACCGGTGCCAGCCAGGGCGCGAACAGGGCAATAAACACCAGCAGCGCCAGGGCAATCAGCCCGCAAACGGCGGCAGGGGAGCGGCGCAGGCGGCGTAAGAAGAGATAAAACGGCATCAGCGCACCCTGGGATCGGTCGCCCGCACAAGCAGGTCGGTAAGGTTATTGATCAGGACAAAGCAGACGCCGATCAGCAGCGTGCCGCCCATGACCGCGGTGGTGTCTCCGGCGAACAGGGCGGTGGTGAGATAGCGTCCGATGCCCGGCCACGAGAAGACGGTTTCGGTTAATACCGCACCTTCCAGCATGCTGGTATAGGCCAGGGCGATCACCGTCAGCAGGGTGCTGCGAATGTTCGGCAGCACGTGGCGCAGCAGAATGGTCATCTCCCCGGCGCCCTTGGCGCGGGCAAGCAGGATGTACTCCTTGTTCATTTCGCTGAGGCAGGCGGAGCGGGTCAGACGGGTAATGCTCGCCAGCGAGTAGTAGGCCAGCAGCACCACCGGCAGCACCAGGTGGCTGATGGCGTTGCGGAATGCCTCGCGATCGCCGGAAAGCCAGGTATCTATCAGCGCAAAGCCGGTGCGCGGCTCGACGGTGAACTGCCAGATATCGTCCAGCCTGCCGGGGCCCGCGCTCCACTGCAGCTTCGCGTAGAACAGAGCCAGCATCAGCAGGCCGAGCCAGAAAATCGGCACCGAGTTGCCGAGCAGGGTGAGCGTTCTGATCGCTAAATCGAGCGGCGAACCGGCGTAGCGGGCGCACAGCACACCCGCAATCACGCCGAGTATCGTGCCGATAATTAGCGCCAGCGTTGCCAGCTCCAGCGTGGCGGGGAAGGCGTGCAGCAGATCCTGCAGCACCGGCTGCCCGGTGGCGCTGGCGGTGCCTAAATCACCGTGGGCGAGGCTCTGCAGATAGTGCCAGAACTGCACGGGCAGCGGTCGATCCAGCCCGAGCTGGTGGCGAACCTGATCGTACGTGGACTGGCTGGCGTGATCGCCGACGATCTGCAGCACGCGATCGACCGGTGAAAACGCCGAGAGCGCAAACGTGACGAGCAGCAGCCCGAAGAGCGTGAGCAGCAGGGTCAGCAGGCCCTGAAGCACGCGGGTGGAAAGATGTGGCATGGAAAATCTCTTTATGCCGGGTGGCGGCTTCGCCTTACCCGGCCTACAAAAACCGAACACCGCAGGCCGGGTGAGCGAAACGCCACCCGGCTTTTTTACACCTCAAAATCCAGTTCTTCCTCTTCCCGCAGCGGTATCAGCTGAACCTTCTGCACGCGATGGTTTTCAATCTGGAGCGTTTTAAGCCGATAGTCGCCGACCTGAACCTCTTCCCCCGGCTGTGGGATACGCTGCAAATACTCCATCAGCAGACCGGCAATGGTGTGGTATTCCCGTTTATCATCCAGCGGCAGCGGCACATACTGCACCAGGTCTTCCAGCGGCATATGGCCGTTAGCCGTCCACGAGCCGTCGGCGTTTTTCTGAATGTCGTGGCGGGCGTCAATCTCATCCACCTCGTTTGGCAGATTACCGGCAATGGTTTCCATCACGTCGCTGAGCGTGACCAGCCCTTCCACCGAACCAAACTCATCCACCACAAAGGCAAAGTGGGTGCGCGCGTTACGGAATTGCTCAAGGGCGGAAAGCAACGGCAGCCCCTCCGGGAAGACCAGCGGCTGGCGAACCAGAGCGCGGAGATTGAGCGGCTCACCGTGGAGCTGCTGCTGGAGCAGATCAATGACGTGTACCACGCCCAATAGCTCCTCTTCCGCTTCCCCGCCGGTCACCACCACGCGGGTGTGCTGGTTTTTATCCAGCAGGGCGCGAATGTGCGCTTCCGGGGCCGTCAGGTCAATATGCTCTATATCATGCCGCGACGTCATAATGCTGCTGACCGTACGCTGGTTCAGATTGAGCACTCGCTCAATCATCCGTCGTTCCTGCGGGTCAAAGATCTGCCCGTCGCTGTGGTCGGCCAGCATGGCGGAGGATTCGGCGTCCAGCTCCGCATCCTCTTTCTTGCCGCTTAACAGACGCATGACCGTGTCGGCTGTGCGCTGACGCAGAGTCTGATTGGCGGAAAGGAAGCGACGGCGGTTGAATATCGCCAGCTGGTTAAGCGCTTCAATCATGACGGAGAACCCGATGGCGGCATACAGGTAGCCTTTCGGAATATGGAAGCCAAAACCGTCGGCCACCAGGCTGAAGCCAATCATCAGCAGGAAGCTCAGGCAAAGGATAACGATGGTCGGGTGACTGTTCACGAAGCGGGTCAGTGCCTTGCTGGCCATGACCATCAGCGTGATGGCAATAATGACCGCGGCCATCATCACCGCAAGGTGGTCCACCATCCCGACGGCGGTGATCACCGAGTCCAGGGAGAAGACCGCATCCAGCACCACGATTTGCGCGACCACCGGCCAGAATTTTGCTCCGCGGCGCTGGGTCGGGTTCTCGCTGTCTTTGCCTTCCAGCCGCTCGTTGAGCTCCACGGTGGCTTTGAACAGCAGGAATAGCCCGCCGAAGAGCATGATCAGATCGCGGGCGCTAAAGCTCAGACCGTGAATGGAGAACAGAGGCTGAGTGAGCGTGACCAGCCAGGAAATAGAGGCCAGCAGCAGTAAGCGCATCACCATCGCCAGCAGCAGCCCCGTTACGCGCGCGCGATCGCGCTGGGAAGGGGGCAGTTTTTCAGCGAGGATGGCGATAAAAACCAGATTATCAATCCCGAGCACCAGCTCGATGACAACCAGCGTAACCAGCCCGGCCCAGATTGAGGGATCGGCAATCCATTCCATAGTAGTAGCAATACCTTCTGTAACATGACTAATGACACAATTCGATCATGGATAAAGCTGTGGGAAAATGCAATGTCAGTATGAGATTTCTCTCAATAATCATTAAATTAAAACTGGCGGGTATAATAGTTTTAATTTATCCAGGAAATCTGTATTTATCCGAAATAACAAAATTAAGAAATATCGCATTAAAAGATGGTCAATCATAACGCTGTCAACATAAAGAAATTCTTAAAAATAAAGTGCATTTCTAAATAAATTCTTAAAAGTTGACGTTCGGAACCCGTTTTCTTGCCTGTTTTGGGATTAACTGTTACAAGATTATTAGCCTAAAAAAGGATATCTCCCGTTAAGGATTGATGTTTTTTTTGGGCGATTAACGAAATAGTGCCTGCGTATTTTGAATGCTTCATTTATTTCACCAGTAAAAAATTCTTGCGGTTTTTTGCCTGTAATTCATTGTGTTATAGCGTATTGGTAGCTGGAAGCCAAGGGCGGTAGCGTGCCTGAATGTGTGTGGGTGGGCCATGATTACGTTGTCAACAGTGACTGGCCAAATAGCGTTTTTTTTAGGAATGATGCCACTTATATTTTTATTTAATTAGCTACATTCTTAATGCATTTTAGATTCACACGTATTTAAATTGCACAGGATAATTACTCTGCCAAAGTGATAAATAATCAATGATGAACTCCAAAATGAAATTGATGCCATTATTGGTGTCTGTGACCTTGATGAGCGGTTGCACGGTCTTTCCCGGAAGCAATATGTCTACAATGGGCAAGGATGTGATCAAGCAACAGGATGCCGATTTTGATCTCGACAAAATGGTGAATGTTTATCCACTTACGCCTCGTCTGGTCGAACAATTACGCCCACGTCCAAACGTTGCCCAGCCAAATATGTCACTGGACCAGGAAATTGCTTCCTACCAGTATCGCGTAGGGCCTGGAGACGTCATTAACGTGACCGTCTGGGATCACCCCGAACTGACCACGCCAGCGGGCCAGTACCGTAGCTCAAGCGACACCGGTAACTGGGTGCAGTCAGATGGCACCATGTTCTATCCCTACATTGGTAAAGTCCATGTAGCAGGGAAAACGCTTGCCGAGATCCGCAGTGATATTACCGGCCGCTTAGCGCAGTACATCGCCGATCCGCAGGTGGACGTTAATATCGCCGCATTCCGCTCGCAAAAAGCCTATATCTCCGGCCAGGTGAACAAATCTGGTCAGCAGGCCATCACCAACGTTCCTCTGACCGTGCTGGATGCCATTAACGCCGCAGGCGGGTTAACCGACGGCGCCGACTGGCGCAACGTGGTACTGACCCACAACGGGAAAGAGCAGCGCATTTCGCTGCAGGCGCTGATGCAAAACGGCGATCTGACCCAGAACCGCCTGCTTTATCCGGGCGACATCCTCTATGTACCACGCAATGACGATCTTAAAGTCTTCGTGATGGGTGAAGTGAAGAAACAGAGCACCCTCAAGATGGACTTCAGCGGTATGACGCTGACCGAAGCGCTGGGCAATGCTGAGGGTATCGATCTGACGACCTCTAACGCGACCGGTATCTTCGTGATCCGTCCGCTGAAAGGTGAGGGCAGCGCGAAAGGCAAGATTGCCAACATCTACCAGCTGGATATGTCCGATGCGACCTCTCTGGTGATGGCGACGGAGTTCCGTCTCCAGCCATACGACGTGGTGTATGTCACTACCGCACCGGTTGCCCGCTGGAACCGTCTGATCAACCAGTTGCTGCCAACCATCAGTGGCGTTCGCTACATGACGGATACGGCGCGCGACATTCATACCTGGTAATCCGCGATGTTTAACAAAATTCTGGTGGTATGCGTGGGGAACATTTGCCGTTCCCCTACGGCTGAACGGTTGTTGAAACACTACCAGCCCGAACTGAACGTTGATTCGGCAGGGCTGGGTGCACTGGTCGGTAAAGGTGCCGATGAGCGCGCAATGAGCGTGGCGCGGGACCATCACCTCTCTCTCGACGGGCATGTTGCCCGCCAGGTCACTGGCCGCATGTGCCGTGAGTATGACCTGATTCTGGCGATGGAAAAACGCCATATTCAAGCGCTGTGCGATATCGCTCCGGAGATGCGCGGTAAGGTGATGCTGTTTGGACACTGGGACAATGAACGTGAAATCCCCGATCCATATCGCAAAAGCCATGAGGCTTTCGAGGCGGTTTACACCTTACTTGACCAGTCTGCCCAACAGTGGGCGCAGGCACTGAAAGCTCAGCAGGGATAACAATGACAGAAAAAACAAAACCTTCTGCCGCCCCGACTTCGGGCAGTGATGAAATTGATATTGGGCGCCTGGTTGGCACGGTTATCGAGGCAAAGTGGTGGGTGCTGGGCATTACCGCCGTGTTTGCCGCGGCGGCCGTCGTCTATACGCTGTTCGCCACCCCTATCTACAGCGCCGATGCGCTGGTGCAGATCGAGCAGAATACCGGTAACTCGCTGGTGCAGGACATTGGCTCTGCGCTGGCGAACAAGCCGCCGGCCTCTGACGCTGAAATCCAGCTCATCCAGTCACGTCTGGTCCTGGGTAAAACGGTTCACGACCTTGGGCTCGATATCTCCGTCACCAAAAATACCTTCCCAATCTTTGGTGCGGGCTGGGATCGGCTGATGGGCAGAAGCAACGACACGGTGAAGGTCACTGACTTCGTGCTGCCAAAAGGGGCAGCCGATCAGACCTTTACCCTGACGGTGCTTGGCCCGAAACAGTATCAGTTGACCAGCGACGCGGGCTTTAGCGCGCGCGGTGAAGTCGGACAGATGCTGAGCAAAGACGGCGTCAGCATGATGGTCAGTGCGATCAACGCCCAGGAGGGCGGGGAGTTTACCGTCACCAAATTCTCCACGCTGGGGATGATCAACAACCTGCAAAACAACCTGACCGTTACCGAAAACGGTAAGGACACCGGCGTGCTGAGCATGACCTTTACCGGGGAGGATAAGGATCAGATCCGCGACATCCTGAACAGCATTACCCGCAACTACCTTGAGCAGAACGTTGAGCGTAAGTCGGCTGAAGCGGCGAAAAGCCTGGCGTTCCTGTCGAAACAGCTCCCGGAAGTGCGCGCCCGCCTGGATGATGCCGAGAACAAGCTGAACGCCTACCGCCAGGATAAAGACTCTGTCGACCTGCCGCTGGAGGCGAAATCGGTCCTCGATTCGATGGTCAACATTGACGCTCAGCTCAACGAGCTGACCTTCAAAGAGGCGGAGATCTCCAAGCTTTACACCAAACGTCACCCGGCTTACCGCACGCTGCTGGAGAAACGCCGCACGCTGGAAGAGGAGAAGGCGAAGCTCAATGACCGTGTGACCGCGATGCCGAAAACGCAGCAGGAGATCGTGCGTCTGACCCGCGACGTGGAGTCAGGACAGCAGGTTTACATGCAGCTGCTGAACAAGCAGCAGGAGCTGAAAATCACCGAGGCAAGCACCGTGGGTGACGTGCGCATCGTCGACCCGGCGATTACCCAGCCTGGCGTGCTGAAGCCGAAGAAAGCGCTGATCATTCTCGGCAGCATTATTCTCGGCCTGATGCTCTCCATCGTTGGCGTGCTGCTGCGTTCGCTGTTCAACCGCGGTATCGAAAGCCCGCAGGTGCTGGAAGAGAACGGTATCAACGTCTATGCCAGCATTCCGCTGTCTGAGTGGCAAAAATCCCGTGACAGCGTGAAAACCATCAAAGGCGTTAAGCGTTACAAACAGAGCCAGCTGCTGGCGGTGGGTAACCCAACCGACTTGGCGATTGAAGCGATACGCAGCCTGCGTACCAGTCTGCACTTCGCCATGATGCAGGCTAAAAACAACGTCCTGATGCTGACCGGTGTTAGCCCGTCAATCGGTAAAACCTTCGTCTGCGCCAACCTGGCGGCGGTCGTTAGCCAGACCAACAAGCGCGTGCTGCTTATCGACTGCGATATGCGCAAGGGCTACACCCACGAGCTGCTGGGCACCAACAACGTCAACGGTCTGTCGGAGATCCTGCTTGGCAAAGGTGACATCAGCCAGAGCGCGAAACCGACTACCGTGCCGAAATTTGACCTGATCCCACGTGGGCAGGTACCGCCTAACCCGTCCGAGCTGCTGATGAGCGAACGCTTTACCGAGCTGGTTGAGTGGGCGAGCAAAAACTACGACCTGGTGCTGATCGATACGCCGCCGATTCTGGCCGTGACCGATGCTGCCGTTGTGGGTCGCCATGCGGGTACGACGCTGATGGTGGCGCGTTACGCGGTGAACACCCTGAAAGAGGTGGAAACCAGCCTGAGCCGCTTCGAGCAGAACGGGATTGAGGTGAAAGGGGTGATCCTGAACTCCATCTTCCGCCGCGCGACCGGGTACCAGGATTACGGGTATTACGAGTACGAATATAAGTCTGACAGCAAATAACAATCCCCCTCACCCTAACCCTCTCCCGAGGGGAGAGGGGCGGGGTGAGGGATCAGGGGAAGATCATGACCACACAACGCCCTTTAGTTTCAATCTATATGCCGACATGGAATCGTCAGCAGCTGGCGATCCGCGCAATCAAGTCGGTGTTACGTCAGGATTACGATAACTGGGAGCTGATCATCGTTGATGACTGCTCTTCCTCGTATGAACAGCTGCAAAAATTCGTGACTGACCTCAACGACCCGCGGGTGGTCTATACCCACAACGAGATTAACTCTGGCGCCTGTGCTGTACGAAATCAGGCGATTATGCAGGCCAAAGGGCAGTATCTGACCGGCATCGACGACGATGACGAATGGACGCCAAACCGCCTGTCTATTTTCCTGTCGCATAAAGAGCAGCTGGTCACGCACGCGTTCCTGTATGCCAACGACTATGTCTGTCAGGGCGAGGTGTACTCGCAGCCTGCCAGCCTGCCGCTCTATCCGAAATCACCGTACTCTCGACGCCTGTTCTACAAGCGCAACATCATTGGTAACCAGGTCTTCACCTGGGCGTGGCGCTTCAAGGAGTGCCTGTTCGATACCGAACTGAAGGCCGCGCAGGATTACGATATCTTTCTGCGCATGGTGGTGGAGTATGGCGAGCCGTGGAAAGTGGAAGAGGCCACGCAGATCCTGCACATCAACCACGGGGAGATGCAGATCACCTCGTCGCCGAAGAAGTTCTCGGGCTACTTCCATTTTTACCGCAAGCACAAGGACAAGTTTGACCGTGCCAGCCGTAAATATCAGCTCTTTACCCTCTATCAGATCCGCAATAAGCGCATGAACTGGCGCACGCTGCTGACGCTGTTGTCCATACGTAACGGCAAGCGCCTGGCTGATGGACTTCGGGGGAAATAATGTTTCTGGAAGATTGCCGCGCTAACAGCTGGAGCCTGCGTCCTTGCTGCATGGTTCTGGCGTACCGCATCGCGCATTTTTGCTCGGTGTGGCGTAAGAAAAATATCCTGAACAACATCTGGGCGGCCCCCGTACTGGTGCTGTACCGCATCATTACCGAATGCTTTTTTGGCTATGAAATTCAGGCCGCTGCCACCATTGGCCGTCGCTTTACCATCCATCACGGCTATGCGGTGGTGATCAACAAGTTCGTGGTCGCCGGGGATGATTTCACCATCCGCCATGGGGTGACCATTGGCAACCGTGGGCCAGACAGCCTGGCCTGCCCGGTCATTGGCAATAACGTCGAGCTGGGCGCGAACGTGGTGATCATTGGCGACATTACGATTGGTAACAACGTCACGATTGGTGCGGGCAGCGTGGTGCTGGACACCATTCCGGATAACGCGCTGGTGGTGGGAGAAAAAGCCCGCGTGAAGGTGATTAAATGAATATTCTGCAATTTAACGTACGCCTCGCAGAAGGCGGAGCGGCAGGGGTGGCGCTGGATCTGCACCAGCGCGCGCTGCAAAAAGGACTTCAGTCTCGATTTATTTATGGCTATGGCAAGGGCGGCAAGAAAAGCGTCAGTCACGATAACTTCCCGCAGGTGCACAAGCACACGCCGCGCCTGACCTCGATTGCCAACATTGCGCTGTTCCGTCTGTTTAACCGCGATCTGTTTGGCAACCTGAATACGCTTTATCGCACGGTGACCCGCACTACCGGCCCGGTTGTGCTGCATTTTCACGTGCTGCACAGCTACTGGCTGAATCTGGAAGAGGTGGTAGCGTTTTGTCAGAAGGTGCAGGCCCACAAGCCCGACACCCGCTTCGTCTGGACGCTGCACGATCACTGGAGCGTAACCGGCCGTTGCGCATTTACCGACGGCTGCGAAGGCTGGAAAAACAACTGCCAGAAATGCCCGACGCTGAGCAACTATCCGCCGGTGAAGGTGGATCGCGCGCACAAGCTGGTGGCCGGAAAGCGTCAGCTTTTCCGCGACATGCTCTCGCTCGGCTGTACGTTTATCTCCCCGAGCCAGCACGTGGCCGATGCCTTCAACAGTCTGTATGGGGCAGGGCGCTGCCAGATTATTAACAACGGCATCGACGTGGCGACGGAAGCCATTCTCGCCGACCTGACGCCGGTGGCGCAAACCACGGGCAAACCGAAAATCGCTATCGTTGCGCATGACCTTCGTTACGACGGGAAAACCAACCAGCAGCTGGTGCGCGACATGATGGCGCTGGGTGACAAAATTGAGCTTCACACCTTCGGCAAATTTTCACCGTTTGAAGGGACTAACGTGGTCAACCACGGGTTTGAAACCGATAAGCGCAAGCTGATGAGCGCGCTGAATGAAATGGATGCGCTGGTGTTCAGCTCCCGCGTGGATAACTACCCGCTGATCCTCTGTGAAGCGCTCTCCATCGGCGTGCCGGTGATTGCCACCCACAGCGATGCGGCACGTGAGGTGCTGGAAAAATCCGGCGGGAAAACTTTTGCGGAGCAGGAGGTTCTGCCGCTGGTGCAATTGCCGAAGGCGCAGATCGCTCAGGCCGTTTTTGGCACCGACCTGGAATCGTTCCGCAACCGCAGCCGCAAGGCCTACAGTGGACAACAGATGCTGGAGGAGTATGTCTCGTTCTATCAGAATCTGTAGTTATCTGCTGCTGCCGCTGATTTACCTGCTGGTCAACGTTAAGATTGCCCAGCTCGGCGAAAGCTTCCCGATAACTATCGTCACCTTCTTGCCCGTTCTGCTTCTGCTGTATGTCGATAAAATCAACCTGAAGAAGCTGATGATTGCCTTAGGGTTGGGTACGGGTCTGACGCTTTTTAACTATATCTTCGGTCAGTCGCTGGATGCCAGTAAATACGTCACCTCGACCATGCTGTTTGTTTATATTGTCATTATTATCGGAATGGTCTGGAGTATTCGCTTTAAAACGATTTCTCCGCACAATTATCGGAAAATCCTCAGGTTCTTTTATATTGCCGTTGCGTTAATTGTTATGCTTGCTGCTATGGAGATGGCGCAAATTATTCTCACCGGCGGCAGCAGCCTGATGGAGATAATTTCGAAATATCTCATTTACAGCAACAGCTATGTATTGAACTTCATCAAGTTCGGCGGGAAGCGTACCACGGCCCTCTATTTTGAACCGGCGTTTTTCGCTTTGGCGTTAATCTCAATTTGGCTCAGCATCAAACAGTTTGGTATCAAAACGCCTAAGACCGATGCTATGATTCTTGCAGGAATCGTTCTGTCTGGATCGTTCTCAGGGGTAATGACATTTATCCTGTTTTACCTGCTGGAATGGGCGTTTCAGTACCTGAACAAAGATGCGATTAAGAAAAAACTGCCGCTGGCGATTATCTCCCTGACGGTATTTATGGTGGGCGTGATATTTGCTTTCCCCTACATCTCAGAACGTCTGGGTGATTTGGGAACGGAAGGATCCTCGTCCTATTATCGCATCATTGGACCACTGGTGATGGTGGGTTATTCCTTAACCCATATTGATGGTGTAGTAAGATTCGGCTCACTTTACGAATATGTTGCATCATTCGGAATCTTTAACGGTGCGGATGTCGGTAAAACCATAGACAATGGTCTGTATCTGTTAATTATTTATTTTTCGTGGTTCGCCGTACTGTTGACGCTGTGGTATCTGTTTAAAGTTTTCAAAATGATGATTAACGCGTTTGGTGATAACCAGAACTTTCGCGTGCAACTTTATCTGTTTACGCCGGTGTCGCTGTTTTTTACCGGGTCAATATTTAGCCCGGAATATGCTTTCTTGATTGTCTGTCCGTTTATTCTGCGCAAGGCGCTTAATATTACGCACGTATGACGAAATGAGGTGATTTATGTTTCTTAGCGTCATTACTGTCGCTTTTCGTAATTACGAAGGGGTGGTAAAAACCTGGCGCTCGCTGCGCAACCTGGCGCGCGATCCAAGCCTCACCTTTGAGTGGATTGTGGTCGACGGCGGCTCGAACGATGGCACGGCAGAGTTTCTGGAAAAACTCAACGGTGAGTTCAACTTACGCTACATCAGCGAGAAAGATAAAGGCATCTACGATGCAATGAACAAAGGCATTAACATGGCGCAAGGCCGTTATGCCATCTTCCTGAATTCGGGTGATATCTTCCATGACGACGTGGCGCTGTTTGCCCGTCAGCTGGCGCGCCAGAAAGAGGACGCCATGTATATTGGCGATGCGCTGCTTGATTTTGGCGACGGACATAAAGTGTGCCGCAGCGCGAAGCCGGGCTGGTATATCTACCACAGCTTACCCGCCAGCCATCAGGCCATTTTCTTTCCGGTAAAAGGTCTGAAAAAACAGCCTTACGATTTGCAGTATAAAGTGTCATCCGATTATGCGCTGGCCGCCAGTCTGTATAAGTCAGGTTACCCGTTCCGCCGAATTAAAGGGCTGGTATCTGAGTTTTCAATGGGGGGTGTGTCAACCTCGAATAATCTGGAGTTGTGCCAGGATGCCAAAAACGTGCAGCGTAAAATATTACGCGTGCCGGGATTCTGGGCGGAATTATCTTATTTTTTACGCGTGCGTACCACGAGTAAAACGAAAGCCTTATATAACAAAGCCTGAATATAAGGAAACGTAATGCAGGATCTGAACGGTTTCTCCGTACCGAAAGGTTTTCGGGGGGCAGGCGGTATTAAAGTGCAGCTATGGTGGGCGGTTCAGGCCACCTTATTTGCCTGGTCACCGCAAATACTTTACCGCTGGCGAGCATTTTTATTGCGTCTCTTTGGCGCAAAAATAGGAAAAAACGTAGTCATTCGTCCTTCGGTGAAAATTACCTATCCCTGGAAATTAACGCTTGGGGATTACGCCTGGGTAGGGGATGACGCGGTGTTATATACCCTGGGCGAGATTACGATTGGCGCGAATTCGGTGGTTTCACAGAAATGTTATTTGTGCACCGGCAGCCACGACTTTATGAGTCAGCATTTTGATATTACCGCTTCGCCTATTGTGATTGGTGAAAAATGCTGGCTGGCAACGGATGTTTTTGTTGCACCGGGTGTTTCTGTTGGCGATGGCACGGTAGTCGGTGCCCGCAGCAGCGTTTTTAAATCGCTACCGGCAAATAAAATTTGTCGTGGCAACCCCGCAGTGGTGATACGCGAACGCGTTGAAACTGATTAAATTCATAAGTAGAGGAATATAAACATGTCTAAAGTCGCTCTCATCACCGGCGTTACCGGGCAGGATGGTTCTTACCTGGCAGAGTTACTGCTGGAAAAAGGTTATGAAGTACACGGTATTAAACGTCGTGCGTCTTCATTTAACACCGAACGTGTCGATCATATTTATCAGGATCCTCACGCGGCGAACCCGAAATTCCACCTGCACTACGGCGACCTGACCGATACCTCCAACCTGACCCGTATCCTGCAGGAAGTGCAGCCGGATGAAGTGTACAACCTGGGCGCGATGAGCCACGTTGCGGTCTCCTTCGAGTCTCCGGAATACACCGCTGACGTGGACGCCATGGGTACCCTGCGTCTGCTGGAAGCGATCCGCTTCCTGGGTCTTGAGAAGAAAACCCGTTTCTACCAGGCATCCACCTCTGAGCTGTACGGCCTGGTGCAGGAAATCCCACAGAAAGAGACCACGCCGTTCTACCCACGTTCTCCGTACGCGGTAGCGAAACTGTACGCCTACTGGATCACCGTGAACTACCGTGAATCCTACGGCATGTACGCCTGTAACGGCATTCTGTTCAACCACGAATCTCCACGTCGCGGCGAAACCTTCGTGACCCGCAAAATCACCCGCGCAATCGCCAACATTGCGCAGGGTCTGGAATCGTGCCTGCACCTCGGCAACATGGACTCCCTGCGTGACTGGGGCCATGCCAAAGACTACGTGAAAATGCAGTGGATGATGCTGCAGCAGGAACAGCCAGAAGACTTCGTGATCGCCACCGGCGTGCAGTACTCCGTTCGTCAGTTCGTCGAAATGGCTGCCGCTCAATTGGGCATCAAGCTGCGCTTCGAAGGCACCGGCGTGGAAGAGAAGGGCATCGTGGTTTCCGTGACCGGCCATGACGCACCGGGCGTGAAGCCAGGCGACGTGATTGTGCAGGTTGACCCACGCTACTTCCGTCCTGCTGAAGTGGAAACCCTGCTGGGCGACCCAACCAAAGCGCACGAGAAGCTGGGCTGGAAACCAGAAACCACTCTGCAGGAGATGGTTTCCGAGATGGTAGCCAAAGATCTTGAAGCAGCGAAAAAACACTCCCTGCTCAAATCTCATGGCTACGAGGTTGCCATCGCGCTGGAGTCCTGAGAATGACAAAACAACGTATTTTTGTCGCCGGTCATCGCGGAATGGTGGGTTCCGCGATTGTTCGCCAGCTCGAACAGCGCGGTGACGTCGAAGTGGTTGTCCGCACGCGCGACGAGCTGAACCTGCTCGACAGCCGTGCGGTACAGGACTTCTTTTCGAACGAACGTATTGACCAGGTGTATCTGGCGGCGGCGAAGGTGGGCGGCATTGTTGCCAACAACACCTACCCGGCGGATTTCATCTACGAAAACATGATGATTGAGAGCAACATCATTCACGCGGCGCATCTGCACAACGTGAACAAGCTGCTGTTCCTCGGCTCATCCTGTATTTACCCGAAAATGGCAAAACAGCCGATCGCTGAAAGCGAGCTGCTGCAGGGCACGCTTGAAGCCACCAACGAGCCGTACGCGATTGCCAAAATTGCCGGGATCAAGCTGTGCGAGTCCTACAACCGTCAGTACAACCGCGACTATCGCTCGGTAATGCCGACCAACCTGTACGGACCGCACGACAACTTCCACCCGAGCAATTCGCACGTGATCCCGGCGCTGCTGCGCCGCTTCCACGAGGCGACCGCCGAGAACGCGCCGGATGTGGTGGTGTGGGGCAGCGGTACGCCGATGCGCGAATTCCTGCACGTGGACGACATGGCTGCGGCCAGCATTCACGTGATGGAGCTGGATCGCGAGGTGTGGCAGGAGAACACCGAGCCGATGCTGTCGCACATCAACGTGGGCACCGGCGTGGACTGCACCATTCGCGAGCTGGCGCAGACCATCGCGCAGGTGGTGGGCTACAAAGGCCGCGTGGTGTTTGACGCCACGAAACCGGACGGCACGCCGCGCAAACTGCTGGACGTGACCCGTCTGCATCAGCTGGGCTGGTATCACGAGGTGTCACTGGAGCAGGGGCTGGCCAGCACCTATCAGTGGTTCCTGGAAAACCAGCACCGCTTCCGGGGGTAACGATGTTTTTAAGTCAGGAAGATTTTGCCACGGTAGTGCGTTCCACTCCGCTCATCTCAATTGATTTGATCGTGGAGAACGAACGCGGCGAGTTCTTGCTGGGGAAACGAACCAACCGTCCTGCACAGGGCTTCTGGTTCGTGCCCGGCGGGCGCGTGCAAAAGGATGAGACGCTGACCGATGCGTTTGAGCGTCTCACTCTGGCGGAACTGGGCCTGCAGTTGCCGATGGCAGCGGGCCAGTTTTACGGGGTCTGGCAGCACTTCTATGACGATAACTTTTCGGGTACCGGGTTCTCCACGCACTACATCGTGCTGGGGTTCCGCCTGAAGGTGAGTGAGGCAGACCTGCGTCTGCCTGATTCTCAGCATGACGACTACCGCTGGCAGACGCCAGAGGCGCTGCTGGCGAGCGACAATGTGCATGACAACAGCCGTGCCTATTTCCTCGCTGAACGTCAGTCCGGGGTGCCGGGCTTATGAAGATCCTCGTATACGGAATCAACTACTCGCCGGAATTAACCGGCATCGGAAAATACACCGGCGAGATGGTCGAGTGGATGGCGAGCCAGGGACATGACGTGCGGGTCATTACCGCGCCGCCGTACTACCCGGAGTGGAAAGTGGGGGAGCGCTACTCAAGCTGGCGCTACCGTCGCGAAGAGGGGGCAGCGACCGTCTGGCGCTGCCCGCTGTATGTGCCTAAGCAGCCCTCGACGCTGAAGCGCTTGATTCATCTCGGCAGCTTTGCCCTGAGCAGCTTCTTCCCGCTGATGGCGCAGCGTCGCTGGAAGCCGGATCGCATTATCGGCGTGGTGCCGACGCTGTTTTGCACGCCGGGCATGCGCCTGCTGGGCAAACTCTCCGGCGCGCGCACCCTGCTGCACATTCAGGATTATGAAGTGGACGCCATGCTGGGCCTGGGGATGGCAGGCAAAAGCAAAGGCGGCAAGGTGGCGAAGCTCGCCAGCGCGTTTGAGCGCAGTGGCTTACACAACGTGGACTACGTCTCAACGATCTCGCGCTCCATGATGAACAAAGCGCAGGAGAAAGGTGTCCCGGCGGAGAAGGTGATCTTCTTCCCGAACTGGTCCGAAGTGGCGCGTTTTCGCGACGTGACTGAGCAAGACGCTCAGGCGCTGCGCGGGCAGCTCGGTTTGCCTGAAGATCAAAAAATCATTCTTTACTCAGGCAATATCGGCGAAAAGCAGGGGCTGGAGAGCGTGATCGAGGCGGCTCAACTGCTGAACGAACATCCATGGATGTTTGTGATTGTCGGGCAGGGCGGTGGAAAAGCGCGGCTGGAAAAAATGGTAAGCGTTCGCGGCCTGACCAACGTGAAATTCTTCCCGCTTCAGTCTTACGAGGCATTGCCTGCGCTGCTGAAGATGGGCGACTGCCATCTGGTGGTGCAAAAGCGCGGCGCGGCGGATGCGGTGCTGCCGTCCAAGCTGACCAACATTCTGGCCGTGGGCGGTAACGCGGTGATTACGGCCGAAGCCGAAACTGAATTAGGCCAGCTATGTGACAGCTATCCGGGGATTGCGGTGTGCGTAGAGCCGGAATCGGTTCCGGCGCTGGTCACCGGCATTGAACAGGCACTTGCCATGCCAAAAGTGAACACGGTGGCACGTGAATATGCCGAACGCACGCTCGAGAAAGAGAACGTGCTGAGCCAATTTATTGCAGATATACGGGGATAAATCATGAGTCAAACCACTTTGTATCCGGTTGTGATGGCTGGTGGCTCTGGTAGCCGGTTGTGGCCGCTGTCCCGCGTGCTCTATCCAAAACAGTTCCTCTGCCTGAAAGGGGATCTCACCATGCTGCAGACGACGGTAAACCGTCTCCACGGCGTGGAGTGTGAAAGCCCGGTGGTGATCTGTAACGAACAGCACCGCTTTATTGTTGCCGAGCAGCTGCGCCAGCTGAACAAACTCACAGAAAATATCATCCTGGAGCCTGCCGGACGCAATACCGCACCGGCTATCGCCCTGGCGGCGCTGGCGGCAAAACGCAGCAGCCCGGACTGTGACCCGCTGATGCTGGTGCTGGCGGCAGACCACGTGATCCAGCAGGAAGAGGCCTTCCGCGACGCGGTGCGTGCGGCCATTCCTTACGCTGAGCGCGGCAAGCTGGTGACCTTCGGTATCGTGCCGGATCTGCCGGAAACCGGCTACGGCTACATCCGTCGCGGCAACGTGACGCCGGGTGAAGGCGACAGCGTGGCGTTTGACGTGGCGCAGTTCGTTGAAAAACCGAATCTGGAAACCGCGCAGGCGTATGTCGCCAGCGGGGAATATTACTGGAACAGCGGGATGTTCCTGTTCCGCGCCGGACGCTATCTGGAAGAGCTGCGCAAATATCGCCCGGATATTCTGAGCGCCTGCGAGAAAGCGATGGCGGTGGTGGATCCGGATCTCGACTTCATCCGCGTGGATGAAGAGGCCTTCCTCGCCTGTCCGGAAGAGTCCATTGACTATGCGGTAATGGAACGCACGGCTGACGCCGTCGTGGTACCGATGGATGCGGGCTGGAGCGATGTTGGATCCTGGTCCTCCCTGTGGGAGATCAGCGCCCATACCCCGGAGGGTAACGTCCATCACGGCGATGTCATTAGCCACAAAACGGAAAACAGCTACGTCTACGCCGAGTCCGGCCTGGTCACCACGGTTGGGGTAAAAGATCTTGTTGTGGTCCAGACCAAAGACGCCGTGCTGATTGCCGACCGTAACGCCGTGCAGGACGTTAAAAAAGTGGTGGAGAAGATCAAGGCGGATGGCCGTCACGAGCACCATATTCATCGCGAAGTCTACCGTCCGTGGGGCAAATATGACTCCATTGACGCCGGTGACCGCTATCAGGTGAAACGCATCACCGTGAAGCCGGGCGAGGGGCTGTCGGTGCAGATGCACCATCACCGCGCCGAGCACTGGGTGGTGGTCGCGGGTACCGCCAAAGTCACCATCGACGGTGAAGTGAAACTGCTGGGCGAAAACGAGTCCATCTATATTCCGCTGGGGGCGACGCACTGTCTGGAGAACCCGGGGAAAATTCCTCTCGACTTAATTGAGGTGCGCTCCGGCTCGTATCTGGAAGAGGACGATATCGTGCGCTTCCAGGACCGCTACGGGCGAGTGTAGCTCTCTGCATCATGCCCGGTGGCGCTGCGCTTACCGGGCCTACGAATGACAAAAAAATTAATTTGGCCATTTAGTGGTCAGGACCGACTGTTGCCTGAAAAAGGGGTCATCATGGATAAATTAACCTGTTTTAAAGCCTACGATATTCGCGGCAAGCTGGGCGAAGAGCTGAATGAAGACATTGCGTGGCGCATTGGCCGCGCGTACGGCGAATACTTAAAACCGCAGACCATCGTGCTGGGCGGTGACGTGCGTCTGACCAGTGAATCCCTCAAGCTGGCGCTGGCGAAAGGGCTGCAGGACGCGGGCGTGGACGTGCTGGACATCGGTCTTTCCGGAACCGAAGAGATTTACTTTGCCACCTTCCACCTGGGCGTGGACGGCGGTATTGAAGTGACGGCCAGCCACAATCCGATGGATTACAACGGCATGAAGCTGGTGCGCAAGGGCGCCCGTCCTATCAGCGGCGACACCGGCCTGCGCGACGTGCAGCGTCTGGCGGAAGCCAACGATTTCCCGCCGGTGAACGAGGCGAAGCGCGGCAGCTACAAAAAAATCAACCTGCAGAAAGAGTACATCGACCACCTGCTGGGCTACATCAACGTGGCAAACCTGAAGCCGCTGAAGCTGGTGATTAACTCCGGCAACGGCGCGGCTGGCCCGGTGGTCGATGCCCTTGAAGCGCGCTTTAAAGCACTGAACGTGCCGGTGACCTTCGTCAAAGTGCACAACACCCCGGACGGCAACTTCCCGAACGGCATTCCTAACCCGCTGCTGCCGGAGTGCCGTGACGACACCCGCAACGCGGTGATTGAACACGGCGCGGACATGGGTATCGCCTTTGACGGCGATTTTGACCGCTGCTTCCTGTTCGACGAGAAAGGGCAGTTCATCGAGGGCTACTACATTGTCGGCCTGCTGGCGGAAGCGTTCCTCGAGAAAAACCCTGGCGCGAAGATCATTCATGACCCGCGCCTCTCCTGGAACACCGTCGACGTGGTTTCTGCCGCAGGCGGCACGCCGGTGATGTCCAAAACCGGTCACGCCTTCATCAAAGAGCGCATGCGCGAAGAAGACGCCATCTACGGCGGCGAGATGAGCGCCCACCACTACTTCCGTGACTTTGCCTACTGCGACAGCGGGATGATCCCGTGGCTGCTGGTGACTGAACTGCTGTGCCTGAAGGGGAAAACCCTGGGCGAGCTGGTGCGCGACCGTATGGCGGCGTTCCCGGCGAGCGGAGAGATCAACAGCAAGCTGGCACAGCCTGCCGAGGCGATTGCCCGCGTGGAGCAGCACTTTGCCATCCACGCGCTGGAAATTGACCGTACCGACGGCATCAGCATGGCGTTCCCGCAGTGGCGCTTTAACCTGCGCTCGTCCAATACCGAGCCGGTGGTGCGCCTGAACGTGGAGTCCCGCGCTGACACCGCGCTCATGGAAGCCCGAACGAAGGACATTCTGGCGCTGTTGAATCAGTAATAACTGCCCCTCCCGGTGGGAGGGGGAACCGAATACAGGAACAACGATGACGAATCTAAAAAAACGCGAACGAGCGAGAACGAATGCATCGTTAATCTCTATGGTGCAGCGTTTTTCTGATATCACCATCATGGTCGGTGGATTGTGGGCGGTGTGTCGGATCAGCGGGCTGCCGTTCTTATATATGCATCTGCTGATGGCCCTGATTGCGCTGGTCGTGTTTCAAATGATCGGCGGTATGACCGATTTCTACCGCTCGTGGCGCGGCGTCAAAATGACCACTGAACTGATGCTGCTGCTGCAGAACTGGACCCTGAGCCTGATCTTCAGCGCAGGCCTGGTGGCATTTAGCCATGATTTTGATAATCGCCTCGTGACCTATCTGAGCTGGTATCTGTTGACCAGCGTCGGCATGGTGGTGTGCCGTTCCCTGATCCGCTTTGGCGCGGGTTGGCTGCGCAACCGGGGCTATAACCGTCGCTTCGTGGCGGTGGCAGGCGATCTGCCGGTTGGGAAAGTGCTGCTCGACAGCTTCCGCAAAGAGCCGTGGTTAGGCTTTGAAGTGGTCGGGATTTATCACGACGCAAAGCCTGGCGGCGTGCCTGCCGACTGGGCGGGCAACTACGATCAGCTGATTGACGATGCCAAAGCCGGCAAAATTCACAACGTCTACATCGCCATGCAGATGAAAGACGAATCCCGCATTAAGCAGCTGATGCGCGAGCTGGCGGATACCACCTGTTCAGTGATCCTGATCCCGGACGTGTTTACCTTCAACATTCTTCACTCCCGTATTGAAGAGGTGAACGGGGTGCCGGTCGTACCGTTGTACGACACGCCGCTGTCCGGTATTAACCGCGTGCTGAAGCGTCTGGAAGATATCGTGCTCTCTTCGCTGATTTTGCTGCTCATCTCCCCGGTGCTGTGCTGCATTGCCCTCGCGGTGAAGCTGAGCTCGCCAGGACCGGTTATCTTCCGTCAGACCCGCTACGGCATGGACGGTAAGCCGATTATGGTGTGGAAATTCCGCTCCATGAAGGTGATGGAGAACGACAAGGTGGTGACTCAGGCCACGCAGAACGATCCGCGCGTCACCCGCGTGGGGAACTTCCTGCGCCGCACCTCGCTGGACGAGCTGCCGCAATTTATCAACGTCTTTACCGGCGGGATGTCGATTGTTGGCCCGCGTCCGCACGCGGTGGCGCATAACGAGCAGTACCGCTCGCTGATTGAAGGCTACATGCTGCGCCATAAGGTGAAGCCGGGCATCACCGGCTGGGCGCAAATCAACGGCTGGCGCGGCGAAACCGACACGCTGGAAAAAATGGAAAAACGCATCGAGTTCGATCTGGAGTACATCCGCGAGTGGAGCCTCTGGTTCGATATCAAGATTGTTTTTCTGACCATCTTCAAAGGTTTCGTGAACAAAGCGGCGTACTAAGATGAGCTTACGTGAAAAAACCATCAGCGGCGCCAAGTGGTCAGCGATGGCGACCATCGTCATCATTGGCCTCGGCCTGGTGCAGATGACGGTGCTGGCGCGCATTATCGATAATCACCAGTTCGGCCTGCTGACCGTCTCGCTGGTGATCATTGCGCTGGCCGATACGCTGTCTGACTTTGGTATCGCCAACTCGATTATCCAGCGCAAAGAGATCAGCCATCTTGAGCTGACCACGCTCTACTGGCTGAACGTGGGGCTGGGGATTTTCGTGTTTGTGCTGGTGTTCCTGCTGAGCGATACCATCGCCAGCGTGCTGCACAACCCGGATCTCGCCCCGCTGATGCGTACGCTGTCGTTTGCGTTCGTGGTGATCCCCCACGGGCAGCAGTTCCGCGCGCTGATGCAGAAAGAGCTGGAGTTCAACAAGATCGGCATGATCGAGACCAGCGCCGTGCTGGCGGGCTTTACCTTTACCGTCGTGAGCGCCCATTTCTGGCCGCTGGCGATGACCGCCATCCTCGGTTACCTGGTGAACTCTGCCGTGCGTACGCTGCTGTTCGGCTACTTTGGGCGTAAAATTTACCGCCCGGGACTGCATTTCTCTCTTGCGTCCGTCTCGTCCAACCTGCGCTTTGGCGCGTGGCTGACGGCGGACAGCATTATCAACTACGTGAACACCAACCTCTCGACGCTGGTGCTGGCACGCATTCTGGGCGCGAGCGTGGCGGGGGGCTACAACCTGGCCTACAACGTCGCGGTGGTGCCGCCGATGAAGCTGAACCCAATAATCACCCGCGTGCTGTTCCCGGCGTTTGCCAAGATTCAGGACGACACCGAAAAGCTGCGCATTAACTTTTACAAGCTGCTTTCGGTGGTGGGGATCATCAACTTCCCGGTGCTGCTGGGGCTGATGGTGGTGTCCAGCAACTTCGTACCGCTGGTGTTTGGTGAGAAATGGAACGGCATCATCCCGATCCTGCAGATGCTGTGCGTGGTGGGGCTGCTGCGCTCCGTGGGAAACCCGATTGGGTCCCTGCTGATGGCAAAAGCGCGCGTGGACATCAGCTTTAAGTTCAACGTATTCAAAACCTTCCTGTTTATTCCGGCAATTATCGTCGGCGGACACATGGCGGGCGCTATTGGCGTGACGCTGGGCTTCCTGCTGGTGCAGATCGTCAATACCGTCCTGAGCTACTTCATCATGATTAAACCGGTGCTGGGCTCCAGCTACCGTCAGTACATCCTGAGCCTGTGGCTGCCGTTCTATCTCTCATTGCCGACCCTGGCGGTGAGCTACGGCCTGGGCATTATCCTCAGCGGGCATCTTCCGCTGGCCGCGCTGCTGGCGGTGCAGGTTGCCGCGGGGGCGCTGGCATTTGGCGTGATGATTGTGCTGTCGCGCAATGCGCTGGTCGTTGAGATGAAGCGCCAGTTTTGCCGTAACGAAAAAATGAAAACGCTGCTTCGCGCAGGCTAGTTATTTAAGAGGCCATTATGAAATTATTAATTCTTGGCAACCATACCTGCGGCAACCGTGGCGACAGCGCCATCCTGCGCGGTTTACTGGATGCAATTAACACCCTTAAGCCTGAGACCGAAGTGGACGTGATGAGCCGTTATCCAGTCAGCTCATCCTGGTTACTGAACCGCCCGGTAATGGGCGACCCGCTTTACAGCCAGATGAAACAGCACAACAACGCCGCGGGCGTAATGGGGCGCGTGAAAAAAGTGCTGCGTCGTCGCTACCAGCATCAGGTGCTGCTTTCCCGGGTGACCGATACCGGCAAGCTGCGCAATATCGCCATTGCCCAGGGCTTTACGGATTTTGTCCGTCTGCTCTCCGGCTATGACGCCATTATTCAGGTCGGCGGTTCGTTCTTCGTCGATCTCTACGGCGTGCCGCAGTTTGAGCATGCGCTTTGTACGTTCATGGCGAAAAAGCCGCTGTTTATGATCGGCCACAGCGTCGGGCCTTTCCAGGATCCGCAGTTTAACCAGCTGGCGAACTATGTGTTTGGCCACTGCGATGCCCTGATCCTGCGTGAGTCGGTCAGCCTTGACATGATGAAGCGCAGCGAGATTGACACGTCGAAAGTTGAGCACGGCGTGGATACCGCCTGGCTGGTGGATCACCAGGACGACAGCTTCCAGCCGAGCTACGCGGTGCAGCACTGGCTCGGCGTTACGGCGAAACAGAAAACCGTCGCGATCACCCTGCGCGAGCTGGCGCCATTCGATAAACGTTTAGGCACGACGCAGGCGGCGTATGAGCAAGCGTTCGCCGACGTGGTGAACCGCGTGCTGGACAGCGGGTACCAGGTGCTGGCGCTATCCACCTGTACCGGTATCGACAGCTACAACAAAGATGACCGCATGGTGGCTCTCAACCTGCGCAACCTGGTGAACGATCCGTCCCGCTATCACGTGGTGATGGACGAGCTGAACGACCTGGAGATGGGCAAACTGCTCTCCGCCTGCGACCTGACCGTGGGCACCCGACTGCACTCGGCCATTATCTCCATGAACTTTGGCACGCCAGCCATCGCTATTAACTACGAGCACAAGTCCGCCGGGATTATGCAGCAGCTCGGTATGCCGGAAATGGCGGTGGATATTCGTCATCTGCTGGACGGATCGCTCGGCGCCATGGTGGGGGACACGCTTGGCCAACTGCCTGCGATCAATGAACGTCTGGCGGTGGCGGTGAAAGCCGAGCGCGAGAAGGGCATTGGGATGGTGAAATCGGTGCTCGATCGCGTACGGGAGGGGAAATGAAGGTTGGTTTCTTCTTACTGAAATTTCCACTGTCGTCCGAAACGTTTGTTCTGAACCAAATCACCGCGTTTATCGATATGGGATATGACGTGGAGATTATCGCCCTGCAAAAGGGCGATACCCAAAACACCCATGCGGCGTATACCCAGTATGGGCTGGAGGCAAAAACCCGCTGGCTGCAGGACGAGCCGTCCGGGAAGCTGAGCAAGCTGCGCCACCGCGCCAGCCAGACCTTACGTGGGATCCATCGCGCGTCGACGTGGCGGGCGCTGAACGTTTCCCGCTATGGGTCGGAATCACGCAATTTAATTCTCTCGGCCATCTGCGGGCAAACGGCGCAGCCGTATCGTGCTGACGTGTTTATCGCCCACTTTGGCCCGGCAGGCGTGACCGCCGCGAAGTTACGCGAACTGGGCGTGATTGACGGTAAAATTGCGACCATTTTCCACGGTATCGACATCTCCAGCCGTGAAGTGCTGAACCATTATACGCCGGAGTACCAGCAGCTTTTCCGCCGCGGCGACATGATGCTGCCCATCAGCGAACTGTGGGCCGGACGCCTGAAAAGCATGGGCTGCCCGGGAGAGAAAATTGCCGTGTCGCGCATGGGCGTGGATTTAACGCGCTTTACCCGCCGTCCGGTGAAGGTGCCGGGCAAGCCGCTGCAGATCATCTCCGTCGCGCGTCTGACCGAGAAGAAAGGCCTGCATGTGGCGATTGAAGCCTGCCGCCAGCTGAAAGCGCGCGGGGTGGATTTCCACTACCGCATTCTCGGGATTGGGCCGTGGGAGCGTCGTCTGCGCACGCTGATCGAACAGTATCAGCTGGAAGATGTCGTAGAGATGCCGGGCTTCAAGCCGAGCCACGAGGTCAAGGCGATGCTCGATGAGGCAGATGTGTTCCTGCTGCCTTCCGTAACGGGAGCCGATGGCGATATGGAGGGCATTCCGGTGGCGCTGATGGAGGCGATGGCCGTCGGGATACCGGTGGTCTCGACCATTCACAGCGGGATCCCGGAGCTGATTAAGTCTGACCATTCCGGCTGGCTGGTGCCGGAGAATAATGCCATGGCGCTCGCCGATCGCTTAGCTGCCTTCAGCGATATCGACCAGCAGGCGCTGGAGCCCGTGCTCCATAATGCCCGACAAAAAGTTGAAGCCGATTTTAACCAGCAGGTGATTAACCGTCAGTTAGCCAGCCTGCTGCAAACGTTGTAACGCCGAGGATGTATGCTGAAAAAGATTACCCGACGCACCTTTGTCTCGTCTCTGTCCGTTCTGGCAGCTACGCCGCTGCTGTCGTCCCGCATTGCGCGGGCGGCGAGTGGAAGAACGGTCCCTGTTAAACAGTACAATAACAACGACTGGATCGCGGCCTTTAAGCAGGCGTTTAATGACGGGGACACGGTCGTTGTCCCTGCCGGGCTGACCTGTGAAAACATCAACACGGGTATTTTCATTCCCGACGGTAAAACGCTGCTGATCCGCGGGGCGTTAACCGGCAATGGCCGCGGCCGCTTTGTTCTGCAGGAAGGCAGCAAAGTGGTAGGCGAAGGCGCTGGCCGCACGGAGAACATTACGCTCGACGTTCGCGGCTCTAACTGCGTCATCAAAGGGCTGGCCATGAGCGGTTTTGGCCCTGTGACGCAAATCTACATCGGCGGTAAGAAACCGAGCGTGATGCGCAATCTGGTGATTGATAACATCAGCGTGAGTCAGGCCAACTACGCCATCCTGCGCCAGGGTTTCCACAACCAGGTGGACGGCGCCCGCATCACCAACAGCAAATTTAGCCATCTGCAGGGCGATGCGATCGAATGGAACGTCGCCATCAACGATCGCAATATCCTGATCTCCGATCATGTCATCGACAACATCAACTGCACCAACGGCAAGATCAACTGGGGCATCGGCATTGGCCTTGCCGGGAGCACCTACGACAACGACTACCCGGAAAAGCAAACCGTTAAGAACTTCGTGGTGGCCAACATCACCGGCAGCAACTGTCGTCAGCTGGTGCATGTGGAAAACGGGAAGCACTTTGTTATCCGCAATATTAAGGCCAAAAATATCACCCCAGACTTCAGTAAAAAGGCGGGAATAGACAACGCCACGGTGGCGATTTATGGCTGTGATAATTTCATTATTGATAATGTCGACATGGTCAACAGCGCGGGAATGTTAATCGGCTATGGGGTCATAAAAGGCGATTATTTGTCCATCCCGCAGAACTTCAAGCTCAATAATATTCATCTCGATAACCGCCAGCTCGCCTATAAATTGCGCGGAATACAGATTTCATCCGGTAATGCGACGTCGTTTGTGGCGATTACTAATGTGGAAATGCAGCGCGCAACGCTGGAACTGCACAACAAGCCGCAGCATCTTTTCTTACGTAATATCAATGTGATGCAGGAAGCTGCCGTGGGGCCTGCCCTGAAGATTAACTTCGACCTGCGCAAGGATGTGCGAGGAAAATTCATGGCGAAAGACGAGACGCTGCTTTCGCTGGCGAACATCAAAGCTGTGAACGAGAAGGGGCAAAGCTCGGTGGATATTGACCGGGTCGACCAGCAGGTGGTGAATGTGGAAAGACTGAACTTTGCGCTGCCGCACAGATAATCGACAATAATCTGTTTTAAGACGATTCCTGGCATATAAGCGCGATCGAATCAGATTACAACTACAGAAATATGTGATGCTAAGGCGTAACATTGCTTCAGGATTACGGCAAATCATGCTGGCGAAAACAGGTTTAAGAGCTATAATTCGTCAACCATTTTAAGGTGGAAGAAATAATGATTAATTTGAAAGCAGTCATTCCGGTAGCAGGCCTGGGCATGCATATGCTGCCCGCCACAAAAGCCATTCCTAAAGAGATGCTGCCGATCGTCGACAAGCCAATGATTCAGTACATTGTCGACGAGATTGTTGCTGCAGGGATCAAAGAAATCGTCCTGGTTACGCACTCATCCAAGAATGCGGTAGAAAACCACTTCGACACCTCTTACGAACTCGAAGCGTTGCTTGAGCAGCGCGTTAAGCGTCAGCTGCTGGCGGAAGTGCAGTCTATTTGTCCGCCGGGCGTGACCATCATGAACGTGCGTCAGGCGCAGCCGCTGGGTCTGGGACACTCGATCCTTTGTGCCCGTCCGGTGGTGGGTGATAACCCGTTCATCGTTGTGCTGCCGGATATCATTATTGATAACGCGTCTGCCGATCCGCTGCGATACAACCTGGCGGCAATGGTGGCACGTTTCAACGAAACGGGCCGTAGCCAGGTGCTGGCGAAGCGCATGAAAGGCGACCTCTCCGAGTACTCCGTAATTCAGACGAAAGAAGCGCTGGAGACGGAAGGGCAGGTTAGCCGCATCGTTGAGTTCATCGAAAAACCGGATCAGCCGCAGACGCTGGATTCTGACCTGATGGCAGTGGGGCGTTATGTTCTGAATGCCGATATCTGGGCGGAACTGGAAAAAACCGAGCCAGGCGCCTGGGATCGTATCCAGCTCACCGATGCGATTGCCGAGCTGGCGAAGAAGCAGTCTGTCGATGCGATGCTGATGACCGGTGAGAGCTATGACTGCGGTAAGAAAATGGGCTATATGCAGGCGTTCGTGAACTATGGGCTGCGCAACCTGAAGGAAGGGGCGAAGTTCCGTAAGAAAATCGAGCAACTTCTTAGTCAGTAAGCCGACGAACCGGTCGTTTCGGTCGTAACAATACACAGGTAGCCGAGGATAATTCCGAGCTGTTTACAGCTTAATAAATTATCTTCACTACCTTTTTTTTTGTATTAAAATCAAGCAATAAAAAAGCGGCGAGCAGTTTTGACTCCCTATTTTACGCTGAGATTTTTCCTTGTTTTCAGCGCCGTTAAAGGGGAGAATAGTCGATTAGCATTTTGTGCCAACCCCCTTAAAATAGCTCGCCAGCTGTGGCTGGAGGGCTAAAAAACACTGTCATTGTTTTCAGTATACTGGTAGCTGTAGAGCCAGGGGCGGTAGCGTGTTTTATTTTCTGCGTACGCCAGTTCGGCTCTATGATTTAAGTTTAAATCTAAACATTACAACGCAATACGGAATAGTCTTGTGAAAATACTTGTCACTGGTGGTGCAGGTTTTATTGGATCTGCAGTAGTTCGTTATATCATTAATAATACTGAAGATTCTGTGGTTAACGTAGACAAGTTGACCTACGCTGGTAACCTCGAATCGCTAGTAGACATTGCAAATGATCCGCGTTATGCATTCGAACGAGCAGACATCTGTGATGGAAATGCCATGGCGCGTATTTTTGCTGAGCACCAACCTGATGCTATCATGCATCTTGCGGCAGAAAGTCATGTTGACCGTTCAATCACTGGTCCAGCGGCATTTATCGAAACCAATATTATTGGTACCTATGTTCTGCTTGAAGCGGCACGAAAGTACTGGTCACAGCTGGATGATGTCCGCAAAGATGCGTTCCGTTTCCACCATATCTCAACCGACGAAGTGTATGGTGATTTGCCGCATCCTGATGAGGTACCAGCCGGAAGCTCTCTACCACTGTTTACTGAGGCAACACCTTATTCCCCCAGCAGTCCTTATTCCTCTTCGAAAGCATCCAGTGACCATTTAGTCCGCGCATGGAGTCGAACCTATGGGTTACCTACTCTGGTAACTAACTGCTCAAATAACTACGGTCCTTACCATTTCCCGGAAAAACTGATCCCACTCATCATCCTCAACGCACTGGCAGGCAAACCGCTTCCGGTGTACGGTAACGGCGAGCAGATTCGCGACTGGCTGTTTGTTGAAGATCATGCGCGTGCGTTATACAAAGTAGTGACTGAAGGTGCTGTGGGGGAAACTTACAATATCGGTGGACACAACGAGCGTAAAAACATTGAGGTCGTTAAGACAATCTGCACCATTCTGGATGAAATTATAGCCGCTAAGCCTACAGGCATTACTCACTTCGCCGATCTGATTACCTATGTAACCGACCGCCCTGGACACGACCTGCGATATGCCATCGATGCCAGCAAAATTAAAAACGATCTGGGATGGGTACCTCAGGAGACATTTGAGTCCGGTATCCGTAAAACGGTCGAGTGGTATTTAAATAACGAAAGCTGGTGGAAGCGCGTTATGGATGGCTCCTATGCGGGCGAACGTCTTGGACTGGCGGAATAATAAAGGATAAATATGATGAAAGGTATTGTGCTCGCGGGTGGTTCCGGAACGCGTCTTTATCCTATTACGCAAGGTGTATCTAAACAGTTGCTTCCTGTTTATGATAAACCAATGATTTTCTATCCTATTTCTGTCCTGATGTTGGCAGGTATCCGTGAGATTTTGGTAATCACTACTCCGGAAGATATGCCTTCATTCAAACGTCTACTGGGCGACGGGTCGCAATTTGGCATCAGCTTGTCTTACGCCGTTCAACCTTCTCCGGATGGCCTGGCGCAGGCATTCATTATTGGTGAGCAGTTTATTAATAATGAACCATGTGCCCTTGTACTTGGTGATAATATTTACTTCGGTCAAAGCTTTGGTAAAAAACTGGAAACTGCCGCACAGCTCTTAGGCGGTGCCATGGTATTTGGGTACCAGGTACAAGATCCAGAACGTTTCGGTGTTGTAGAGTTTGATGAAAACTACAAAGCACTTTCAATTGAAGAGAAACCAGTAAAACCAAAATCAAATTGGGCCGTGACAGGACTTTATTTTTACGATAATCATGTTGTGGAAATGGCCAAGCAGGTTAAACCCTCTGAAAGAGGGGAGCTCGAGATCACAACACTCAATCAGATGTATCTTGAACAAGGTAACCTGCAAGTAGAGTTGTTAGGGAGAGGGTTTGCCTGGCTTGATACTGGTACACATGACAGTCTAGTGGAAGCTTCCCAATTTATTCATACAATAGAAAAACGTCAGGGAATGAAAGTGGCTTGTCTAGAGGAAATTGCATTCCGTAAAGGTTGGCTTTCACGTGAACAGCTTCAGGAACAGGCAAATAAAATGGCTAAAAATGAATATGGACGATATTTAAGAATGCTCATTAATGAAGAACTTTGATCGGGCGTTTATGGAACAGAAAATGAAAATTTTATTGATTGGGAAGAATGGGCAGGTTGGTTGGGAACTTCAACGTTCGCTATGTTTTCTGGGTGAGCTGATAGCAATTGATTATTTTGATAATGAGCTTTGTGGAGATCTGACAAACCTTTCAGGAATAGCAGAAACGATTCGCCGAGTTCAACCGGATGTTGTCGTCAATGCTGCAGCTCATACTGCAGTAGATAAAGCAGAGAGCGACGTTGGATTAGCCCAGTCTTTGAACGCCGATGCTGTTGATATAATTGCTAAAGAAACGGCAAATATTAATGCACTATTAGTTCATTACTCCACAGATTATGTTTTTGATGGAAGTGGTTCGCATTTTCGACGTGAGGATGAAAAAACTGGACCACTAAATGTTTATGGAGAAACGAAATTATCAGGTGAACTGGCCATTATTAATAATAATCCTAGGCATCTGATTTTTCGAACAAGTTGGGTTTACGCAACACGTGGTGCAAATTTTATAAAAACAATGCTGCGTCTAGCTGGTGAAAAAGAAGAACTTTCAATAATCAACGATCAGTTTGGGGCTCCTACAGGAGCTGAACTCATTGCGGATTGTACGTCATTAGCTATCCACAAAGTTATGTCAGAAAATGCCAATTATGGAATTTATCATTTAGTCGCAAGCGGTGAAACCACATGGTACCATTTTGCCAATCTTATTTTTGAAACAGCTGAATATAATGGCGAAAGTTTGAATGTTAAAAAGGTTAACGGTGTATCAACATCTTCATATGTTACTCCTGCGAAAAGGCCATTAAACTCACGTCTTTGCAACCGTAAGTTTGAGCAGGTATTTAATGTATCATTACCGGACTGGAAGACAGGCGTTGTGCGTGTAGTAAAAGAAACTCTTGGTAAATAATTCGAGTGCATATATGAATATTATTAAAACAGAAATTCCCGATGTATTGATTATCGAACCTAAAGTATTTGGTGATGCTCGAGGTTACTTTTTTGAAAGCTTCAATAAGAAAATTTTTGATGAAGCTGTTGGTTCCAATATTGATTTTGTTCAGGACAACCATTCCCAGTCACAGCGCGGCGTCTTGCGAGGCTTACACTATCAACTTGAACCGAATGCACAAGGTAAACTGGTGCGTTGCATTGAAGGTGAAGTTTTTGATGTTGCAGTCGATATACGCAAGGACTCTCCAACATTTGGAAAGTGGGTCGGAATTATCTTGAGTGAAGATAACAAAAAGCAATTGTGGATCCCTGAAGGTTTTGCTCATGGATTCTTAACATTAAGTGAAAAAGCACAGTTTGTTTATAAAACCACCAATTATTATTGTCCAACCTCTGAAAGAAGCATCATCTGGAATGATTCTGATATTGGTATTAAATGGCCATTAGTAGATAATATTCAGCTTTCTCAAAAAGATGCTTGTGCCGTAACGTTAAAAAAAGCAGATATTTATTGTTGATAATGACACATCAGCCGAAAGTTACCATTTTACTTTGCACGTATAATGGACAAGAATTTTTAAAAAAACAGTTAGATTCAATAATAAACCAGACTTATACACACTGGGATATTTACGTTTCTGACGATGGTTCCAGCGACAGAACAATAGAAATTCTGAGGCATTACCAGAAAAAATTAGGAAAAAACCGTTTGGTCATACTAGATGGACCCGGCCAGGGTTTTGCAAGAAACTTTCTTTCCTTAATATACAACCACTGTATTTTTTCTGATTACTATGCTTTTTGCGATCAGGATGACATTTGGAATTCGGATAAATTAGAAAGAAGTCTATCGGCCCTCAGTAGCAAGTCACAGACTCCTGCATTATACTGCTCGAGAACTGAGTTAATCGATGAACAAGATATTACAATTGGTTATTCATACAATTTCAGTAAAGCTGCCACACTTAAAAATGCGCTAATCCAAAGCATTGCTGGCGGTAATACCATGCTGATAAATCACGCGGCAAGAAAAATTATAACTAAGGTTCCTGAAAGTATACTAGTTCCATCACATGATTGGTGGATATATCAATGTGTCTGTGCATGTGGTGGTTACGTCTACTATGATTCAACTTCGACAGTAAAATATCGACAACATTCTGGAAATATAGTTGGTGCTAACAGGTTACTGTCAGCAAGAATATTAAGGTTTAAATTACTTTTCTCTGGTAGTTTGCGGCCAAGCATAGATAAAAACATTTTACTTTTGAAGGCATTAAATGGGCATCTTACAGAAGAAAGCAAAATATTAATTGATAAATTTAATTATATAAGAACGGCATCTTTTATTAGCAGAATGGTAAATGCTCACAGTGTTGGCTTATACAGACAAAGTGTTTTAGAAAGTATTGCTTTTTATGTGGCGCTGTTATTAAAAAAAATATAGTGTTTTATGAGCAATTCTGATTTTTGATGTTGTGCTTGTGGGATAAATCTTTAAGCAAAGAGAAAAATTAATGTCGATTTTCAATAAGTTATATAAAAGCTTATTTGCTAATTATAATTTAATCTATCAGCTAACAAAACGTGATATTTTACAGCGATACAGGGGGTCAACAGTTGGACTCGCATGGTCTGTTATTACTCCATTGATAATGCTTGCTCTTTATACATTTGTGTTTTCATATGTATTTCAGGCTCGCTGGGGAAAAGGTGAAGAATTACCACGAGACATGTATGCGTTAATTTTATACACTGGCATGATACTTCATGCGCAATTAGCTGAATGTTTGAATCGAACGCCGGGACTCATGCAAAATAATTCAAATTATGTTAAAAAGGTCGTGTTTCCTCTTGAGTCATTAATTTGGGTAATTGTAGGAAGTGCGACGTTTCAGGCTGGTATTGGATTTGTTTTGCTTGTAATAGCGAAAGTAATTATAACTCACAGTATATCACTTAATATATTGTATTTGTTCCCTCTGATTATACCATTTATTTTTTTACTCGCGGGTATCAGTTGGATTATTTCAGCTATTGGTGTCTATTTTAAGGATGTTATTCACCTTACGGGTATATTGACAGCAATGCTAATGTTTGCTTCACCAATTTTGTATCCAGTTTCAATGCTACCTGAAAGACTTCAGACAATCATATATTTAAATCCGCTGACATACTTCATCGAAGAATTTCGAAATGTCCTAATTTATGGCAACCATCCCAATTATCTTCATTATATAATATCATTAGTTAGTACATTTGCAATTGCTGCTCTGGGGCTAATTATTTTTGATAGAACAAAAAAAGGGTTTGCTGATGTTATATAGAACAACTTTAAAAATTGATAATGTTTGCAAATCGTATAATATTTACAAAAATCAGTTCCAAAAACTTGCGAAATTTTCTCGCGATGTATTTGGGCTCAAAGATTCCTCTACTGTCAAAAAATTTCATGCTCTTAAAGGTATTTCTTTTGAGGCACAACGAGGGGAATCAATTGGCATTCTTGGCCGTAATGGCGCAGGTAAGTCTACATTGTTGCAAATTATCTGTGGAACACTTACTCCCACATCCGGAAAAATAGAAGTTCATGGACGACTATCTGCATTGTTGGAGCTAGGGGCTGGCTTTAATCCTGAATTCACCGGCAGGGAAAATGTTTATATTAACGCCGCCATTTTAGGTTTAACTAAAAAAGAACTAGAAGAAAGGTTCGATAGCATTCTCGATTTTGCGGACATTGGCGACTTTATTGAGCAGCCAGTTAAAAACTACTCAAGCGGAATGTTTATGCGCCTGGCTTTTGCAATTGCTTCTTCTGTTGATCCGGACATTTTAATTATTGATGAGGCCCTTGCTGTTGGCGATGTTCGGTTCCAGTCAAAATGTTTTAGGCGAATCAATGAACTTAAATCTAAAGGAACAACTGTTCTCCTTGTAACACATTCGACGGAACAGGTTACGAGGCACTGCGACCGCGCTGTGTTGATTGAGCAGGGTGAGATGCTGGCAATAGGGGAGTCAAGTATTATTGCAAACAAATATTTGGAACTCCTTTTTGGGAAAAACGAAGAACCGACAAAGCTTAAAGCATTAGGCACTAGTTTTGAAAGACGAGAGTTATCAGATGCTATTTATTATAATAATCATGAGCATCGATGGGGTAATAGGCAAGCACAGATAATTAACTTTGATATACAGCAGGGCGAAAAAAGAAACCCTATTATATTCGATAATCATGCTGATCTGGTATTTTGTTTTGAAGTCGAATTTTTTGAAAGCTTCTTAAACGTTATTATAGGCTTTACACTTAAATCCGTAGATGGAATTACTATTTTTGGTACCAACACCCGTGCATCGGTTGATGATGCATCTCTTAAGAGTGTGAGTGCAGGGCAAATTATCCAATGTGCATTTAGATTGAAACCAGAACTCTGTACTGGTGACTATGTGATTTCTCTTGGTGTTGTTACTGAGATAAACGATGAAATTGTTCCAATAGAACGTCGCTATGATGCAATAAATATTAGAGTCGAATCGAAAACTAAATCTTATGGTGTTGTAGATTTACTGAGAGGAGTTGAAGCGAGTGAGCTCAATGTATAAAAAAAACAAAAAATATAATTTCTATGAGAAAAATGACTCGTCATCTATCAATTACTCTGATGGCTCGGATACTGAAAATAGACTTTATGAAATAGTTCTTAATCTCAATGATAAGAGTGTTTGGTCAAATGAGCTTGCGCAAAAAATCACTGATTGGCCAACTGAATATCATTTCTCAAGGCAGCGTCATTGTTTGCTTCGCCCCTTGAATATTCAGGCTGGAGAAGATGTCCTGGAATTAGGTTGTGGATGCGGGGCCATGACCAGATATTTAGGCGAGATTGGCGCGATAGTTGATTCTATTGAGGGGACTTCCTCTCGCGCTAGAATTGCTGGAGAGCGTTGTCGCGAATTAGAAAACGTAAAAATCCATGTAGATAATTTTCTTGAATATGAAAGTGAGAAAAAATATGACTGGGTTTTATTCATTGGAGTTCTAGAATATGCACCTTTATTTTCATCTGCCAGTGATCCTATTCAGAGTTACCTCGAAATAGCTAAAAAATACCTTAAGCCATCTGGAAAACTTGTTGTTGCGATAGAGAACAAATTGGGGCTGAAATATTTCAATGGATGTGCAGAAGACCATCTTGATGAAATAAATCTTAGTATTGAAAATAGGTATAAAAAAGTTTCACCTATTACATTTGGCAAAAAAGAAATTAAACAATTACTTAATGCTAATGGTTTTTTGAGCACAAAGTTCTTTTATCCATTTCCTGATTATAAATTACCAGTACTTATACTTGATGACGAAAGCTTTAATGAAGCAAATATCTCTCAAGAACTGCTGAGTTCTATACAATCAAGGGATTATTCTGGCAGAACTGGGCGTGTTTTTGAAGAATCATTAGTATGGCCTGAGCTATGCAAAAATGATATCGCACAAGATTTGTCTAACTCATTTTTAATAGTTGCCGAATATAGTGATATCAGCGGTGGAAAAAGTAATGATACTATATTTCAGAAGAATATCATTGCATCGTATTATAATTGCCATCGCAATAGCGCATTTGTTACAGAGACAAGATTTAATCATGACGGTCAAAGTATTACTGTATCTAAAAGTAAGATAAATAAATGTAAACCACAGAATGACATTGTACTTCTTGATCTTGAACAAGAGTATGTTTCAGGTAAAAGTCTACAGAATGAATTAGAGCAAGAATGGAATATATATAAAAATTTAGATTCCTTCATGATTTATTACAAACACTGGTTCAATCTTCTACTCACAAAAGCGGATGAAAATAATACAATACCAGGCAATTTAATCGATCTCACTCCATTTAATGTGAAATTTTTGAGCGACAGTGTTTTCATATTTGATCAAGAGTGGTGTATTAATGAACGTGTATCCCTCGCCTGGATGGCTTACCGAGGTGTCTATTGGAGTCTTGTTAATCTCAAAACAATTCATCCTTTAGAGATATCTCCTGCTGAAATAGCAAGTGCACTTTTGAAAAGTATCAATATTGATTTTGATGCCAATCTTCTTTCTAATGTTCAGAAAAAAGAAAGAGGTTTTTTAAATAAAATTAATGGCTCAGATGTTCAATTTTCGTCATTAATATGTAAAATACCTGAACGGGTGATGGAGCTGCATCCTAAGCATCTTCAGATAATTAATGAGTTACGTAATAAGATAGCATTAGATGCAGCTGTAATTAATGAACATCATGACCTCTTAGAAAAACTTGCTGAAGAGAGGGATTATTTCAAAAATGAGCTTTTAGAAATAAGAAAATCTATCTTGGCAAGAGCCGTTATTAAAGTAACAAAAAAAGCTAGGAATATCTTAAAATGAGAAAAATCGATATAGTCATTCCTATTTACAGAGGAATGGATGAGACGGTCGCGGCAATTGAAACTGTTCATAGCAGTATCGATAAAGATCTCGTCAATGTTATTTTAATTAACGACTGCAGTCCTGAGCCAGAGTTGACTGAGTACTTAAGAATAACTGCCAAAAATTATGGTTTCATTCTGTTAGAAAATGAAAGTAATTTAGGTTTCACAGGTACGACTAATCGAGGGATGACTTATCATAATGATACTGATGTCATTTTTCTAAACAGCGATGTGGAAGTTGTAAATGATTGGGTAGAGCGATTGCGGAAAATTGCTCATTCAAATGACAAAATAGCTACAGTAACGCCTTACTCAAATAATGCAACTATTTGTAGTTTCCCTAATTTCTGTGAAGACAATGTGCTCTTTGCAGGAATGTCCGTAGATCTCATCGATAAAACATTTTCTAGCGTTGCAAATAGTTCCTCCAAAGCAAATTATGTGGAAGTACCTACGGGTGTCGGTTTTTGTATGTATTTGAAGCGTGAGGCAATTGAGGATGTAGGTTTACTCGATGTAGAAACCTTTGGGCGTGGCTATGGTGAGGAAAACGACTGGTGCCAACGTGCGATTAAGAAAGGATGGAAAAATGTTCATGCCTTAGACACCTTTGTGTATCATAAAGGTGGCGTGAGTTTTGCCGATGAGCAGAACCCACGTAAGGAACGCGCTATGGAGTTATTAAATGAGCTGCATCCACAGTATACTCATGACGTAATGCGTTTTATAGAACAAGATCCTGCGCATTACTCTAGAATACAAACATATTTGTCATTGCTTACCAAAAGTCAATTGCCAACGATTTTATTAGTTTCACACAAACTTGGTGGCGGTGTTAAAAAACATATTGCCGAAATGGCAAAATTTTACAAAGGTAATGTGCATTTCCTTCTCTTAACACCAGGTGCAACAGATGGTGATGTCAATATTAGGATCGATTTATCTTCTCATAGTAACAAATATGAATTCTCCTTTGGAGTTGAAGATTATCAAAAGCTACTGGATTTCTTGAAACGAGTTGGCATAAGTCTTGTACATTTTCACCATACTTTGGGATTCAATGAAAGAATTTTAAAACTTCCGAATAAATTACAAGTCAAATATGCGATTACGATTCATGATTATTTCTTATTATCATCTAACCCAACATTAACTGATGAGAATGGCTTGTTCATTGGTGATAATGTAGTTGTAGAAAATTATAATAATAAACAAAAATCATTTTTATTACAATCTAATAGTTATCAAGAATGGCTCAATAAAGCTGATGAAGTAATTTTTCCATCAATCGACTGTTATAGTCGTTTTATTCAATTTATGCCACAGCTCAAAAAAAGGTCGCGTGTCGCTTACCATCTAGATCATGAGCTTTATGCTAAGAATAAAATTAATAATATAAAAAAATGCAACCAAAGTGACAAGCTTAAAGTCCTTGTTATTGGTGCGTTAAGCAAGGAGAAAGGCGCTGATAATCTAGAAAAAGTTGCTAAAGCTCTCCGCAAAAAAAATATTGAATTTTACCTCTTGGGGTATGCTTATCGTCAACTTGATAGTTCAGTTATTATACACGGCCCTTATAATGAAGAACATGCAATCGAGTTGGTAAATAACATCTCGCCTGATGTGGTTTGGTATCCGGCTCTGTGGCCTGAAACATATAGTTATACTCTTAGTTTGGCGATTCAAAATGGTTATCCAGTCATTGTTCCTAATATTGGAGCATTCACCGAGCGGGTTACAGCTAATCACTTAGCTAAAGTTATTGATTGGGATAGTTCTGTCGAGCAGTTAGTATCAATGTTTGAGGAGTTTATGCTGCAACAGCCTGACTTTTATGACTGCAAAATGAGCAATGTTTTCAAGCATGTAGCTCATGAGGTATCTGAAAACTATTATTCAGAAATGTATTTGTCTTTGCTGAGTAATAAAAATATTATGGAATATGATAAGAGAGATAATGCTCTCCAGTTGTCGGAGATTTTAATTAATCACTCAATATTGCACAAGAATACGGAAAAAACGGCAAGTATAAAAGAACGGATATTATTATTATTATGGATGTCCATGAGGATAAAATTACTTGCTAGATTGGTGAAATTCATACCTATTAACATCCAAAAGAAGTTGAAGCGATATCTCTCAAGAAAACCCATGCATGAAATAATAAATAAAAAATAAAAATGACAACAGCCGTAAGGCTGTTGTTTTTTATGATAATAAATAATTTTATGCGAACTTGTGCTTGTTATAAATGATTTCGTTAAAAATAAAACATTTTGAGTCTTGAGGGTTCATGAAAGATAAATTAATCAGCCTGAATGTCCTACGTGGCGTCGCGGCAATGCTTGTCGTTCTCTATCACATGGAGGTATTGCAAGTATCTTTTATTACAAGATTGTTTACGTGGGGTTGGATTGGGGTTGATATTTTCTTTGTCCTCAGTGGGTTATTCATAGGTATTAGTGTCATCAAGTCGAAGCCCTGGGATACATTAAAATACCTCAAACGTCGCTTTTTGAGAATAGCGCCAGCTTACTATTTTTCGATGCTCGTGCTTGTGGCGTTGGCATCTTCTTATTTTTTAGTTACTACAAATGGTATAACACATATTGCTGTTCACCTGCTTTTTTTACATTCATTTGATGCACGTTTCCATGGCAGTATTAATGGCGTCTATTGGACTTTAGGCGTTGAATTCATGTTTTACATCCTCATGGCTTTAAGTTATAAAATCATACAAAGTGATAAAAAGATTTATTATTACATTGCGCTGTGGTTTGTCATTTCATGGTGCTGGCGTGCTTATTGTTTTTATATTGTTAAAGCAGATCCAATGATGATGTTTATATGGACAACACAACTTCCGGGAATGCTCGATGAATTTGCCTGTGGAGTCCTTCTGGCGAAATTGTGGACAACAAAACGACAATTCTTTGAAAATAATTATATTGGAACATTCTTGTTTATGAGTGGATTGCTGATAGTGTCAGTATTTGTTTTTCACGTAAAACATATAGGCCCTCAGTTCTGGACATCAGCCTCAACAGTCATTTTTTCGAGAACTTTTCTCGCGGTTGGTATCGCTAGTGTTATCGCCTCCTTTATTGTTTTTGAACGTAATAATATCTTTGTAAAACTATGTCATTGGTCCGGTTTTTGTTATATAGGAACTATCAGTTATAGTATTTATTTGTATCATTTGCCAATATTTTTGAATATTAAAAACTCACTTCCATCAAACAATCTCGGACAATTTTGGCCCGAGTTAATATCGCTGATAGTGATCTTGGGTATTTCAGCTTTGTCATACACGCTCATAGAAAAAAGATTTTATAAATGAACTTGAAAACTTTCGACAGAATTTTTGTTTTTTTTAATGTTGGTGTTATTCAGTTCTTTGTAGACACAGCATTATTACAATTTTTTGTTTTGGTTGATGTCAAAGTAACTTATGCAAATATCTTATCACGTGCATTGGCTGCATGCCTCGGGTGTTATTTAAATTATCGGTATACATTTAAATATCAAAGGTGTCTTGAGGTTCGTTATTTAATAAAAGTATACTTCCGTTTTGCATTGTTCTGGGTTTTCATGACGCTACTTAGTAATATTTTGTTGATGGTTTTTTTAAAATTCATTTCTCTTAATATTTCATTTTTGCCGCTGCATACATTAATAGCCAAAATAGCAACGGAAACATTGTTGTTTGTTATAAGTTTCTTTATTTCTAAATTCTGGGTGTTCAATAATGGAAAATAACGTGATACAAAAAACTATAGCTGTTGTAATTCCAACTTATAAAGTTAAAAAGCATATTCTTGATGTCATAAACCGTATTGAGCAAAATGTAAGTGCAATTTATGTTGTTGATGACTGTTGTCCGGAGATGTCTGGGAATTATGTTCAGGCTAACTGTTTAGATCCGCGTGTAAAAGTGATCTTCCATGAAGTCAACAAAGGTGTCGGTGCTGCTGTTTTAAGTGGTTATAAGCAAGCTATTTTAGATGGTCATTACTGTGCAGTAAAGATAGATGGTGATAATCAGATGGATCCTAGCATATTGCATCATTTTAGTGATCCAATATTGTCAAATAAAGCTGATTATACAAAGGGAAACCGATTTTATAACCCAGAAGATGTTAAGTCGATGCCCAAAATAAGATTATTAGGTAATCTTGGATTGTCTTTCATGCAGAAAATATCTTCCGGTTATTGGGATCTCTTCGACCCTACTAATGGTTATACAGCAATTAATTTGAATGTTCTCAAACTATTAAATCTCGATAAGATTTCTGAGCGATATTTTTTTGAGTCAGATATTCTTTTCCGTTTGGGTACCATTAACGCTGTCGTGATTGATATTCCAATGAAATCAGTTTATGCAGACGAAATATCAAACTTAAAAATATCAGATATACTCTTTAAATTTATGAAAGGTCATATTAAAAACTCAATCAAGAGAATCTTTTATAAATATTATCTGAGAGATTTCTCTGTTGCATCCGTTCAATTACCATTAAGTATTTTAATGATGTCATTTGGTATTATTTTCGGTCTTTCAGAATGGTATAATTCCATAATTTCTGACACTGTTGCATCGAGCGGTACCGTAATGCTTGCATCGATGCCAATAATTATTGGTGTGCAATTATTTCTATCGTTCCTCTCTTATGATATGCATACGCAACCACAACGTCCATTGGCAGAAAGTCTGGAGTGATATATGGGTATTAAATCACAACGGATTATTTTTATATTCTTAGTTATTGTTGTTGTCGCATTTTCTTTATTAAAAAAACCTTTCGGCAATCCAGATGAAGGGGCTCATTTCCTGCGAGCCTATGAAGTATCCCATTTTCATTTGATAAATCGTGAAGGGGATATTGGTGTTGGTATTAATTGCCAAGATTATTTTTCAGCAGCAAAAAAACATTTTTTAATTGCTTGGTACCAACCTGAAAGTGAAAGCTTAGATGCGAATTGTATGGTGAAATCTATAAATTCTGCTGGCACTTACCCCCCGCTTCCGTACCTGCCATTGGCGATTTCTTTATCTGTATCGAAGCTCATGCATTTAAGTGTTGAGCATTCCGTTTATTTTATGCGTATTGTAAACGGCTTTTCTTGTTTGTTTTTAATTTATTTTTTTAGCTCTCGAGTTTTGCTTGGGCAACATTCGGTATCAGTCCTACTTATTTTGGCTATGTTACCCATGGCTTTATCTCTATGGGCTTCAGTCAGTGCTGATGCTTTAACTCTGGCGCTTTGTCTATGTTTTATATTCTATATATTGAGTTTTGATTATAGTAGAGCGTCGCTGATAAAACGAAAAGAATGGATATTACTTTACCTTCTCGCCTTTGCCATAGGGAATAGTAAGGTAGGATATTCAATGATTACTATAACTCCATTGGTGCTACATTTTTGCTGTAATGGCTTCATGGTTTTTAGGAATTCTTTAATCCGGAGTACTTTGCTTTTAATGGGATGTGTACTTCTTGCAGTTGGAACGAGTATTGTTTGGGTAAAGTTTACTGACAAAAGTTTGGTTTATTTAGGTAATGGTGCTGTACCGCTCGAACAAATTTGTTTTGTGTTGAGGAATCCACTTTACTTTATTTCACTTTCTTTATCAACTGTGTTTGATGTTAAACAACTTTACTCAACTATTCTCCCATTACATTATGGCCTAAATGGCATGTATATGATAATTGCATTTTGGTTGTTATTGGTGAATCTTTTCTTTGCATGCTTAACAAATCCACATTTTAATGTGCCCAATAACTTTTCATGTGTTTCTCGCACAAGTTGCTTTGCATTCTCCTTAATGTTGTTCTTTATTTTTGGAATTGTTCTTTCATTGCCGTTATATCTTACTTATAACCCAGTGG
Organism: Enterobacter sp. SST3; assembly: GCF_000286655.1. Taxonomy (NCBI): domain Bacteria; kingdom Pseudomonadati; phylum Pseudomonadota; class Gammaproteobacteria; order Enterobacterales; family Enterobacteriaceae; genus Enterobacter; species Enterobacter sp. SST3. The sequence continues at coordinate 174,604 of NZ_ALNS01000001.1, forward strand.
CATATGATAATTTACTCGGCTTTCAGGGGCGTTATTTACTTCCGATTTTGCCCATTTTAGTGGTTTCATTGCTGGCGATCAGCATGTCTAATCTGATAAATAATGACTTAAAACAGATTTTATCATTAACCACCTTCGTCATTCCTGCTGTTACAAATATAGCAATCATAATAAGAATGTTAATCAGATAGTTGGTCAGCATCATTACTATTGAATAGCAAGTTTTTGTCGTACACTATATTCAGTTTTACTTTGGAGCCTGTTTTTCAGTCTTCGTAACCACACCTGACAGGAGTTTATAATGTCCAAGCAACAAATCGGTGTTGTCGGTATGGCAGTGATGGGGCGCAACCTGGCGCTCAACATCGAAAGTCGTGGCTATACCGTTTCCGTATTCAACCGCTCCCGTGATAAGACCGAAGAAGTGATTGCCGAGAACCCAGGCAAGAAACTGGTCCCTTTCTATACGGTTAAAGAATTCGTTGAATCTCTGGAAACCCCTCGTCGTATCCTGTTAATGGTGAAAGCGGGCGCGGGTACTGATGCAGCTATCGACTCCCTGAAGCCTTACCTCGAAAAAGGCGACATCATCATTGATGGCGGTAATACCTTCTTCCAGGACACCATTCGTCGTAATCGTGAACTGTCTGCTGAAGGCTTCAACTTCATCGGCACCGGTGTTTCCGGTGGTGAAGAGGGCGCGCTGAAAGGCCCATCCATCATGCCTGGCGGCCAGAAAGAAGCATACGAGCTGGTGGCGCCTATTCTGACCAAAATCGCAGCTGTTGCAGAAGATGGCGAGCCGTGTGTGACCTATATCGGTCCGGACGGTGCAGGGCACTATGTTAAAATGGTGCACAACGGCATTGAATACGGCGATATGCAGCTGATCGCGGAAGCATACTCTCTGCTGAAAGGCGGCCTGAACCTCACCAATGAAGAGCTGGCGGAAACCTTCACCGAGTGGAACAAAGGTGAGCTGAACAGCTACCTGATCGACATCACCAAAGATATCTTCACGAAAAAAGATGAAGAGGGTAAATACCTGGTTGATGTGATTCTGGATGAAGCTGCGAACAAAGGTACCGGTAAATGGACCAGCCAGAGCTCTCTGGATCTGGGCGAACCGCTGTCGCTGATCACCGAATCTGTCTTCGCGCGTTACATCTCTTCTCTGAAAGAGCAGCGCGTTGCGGCGTCTAAAGTGCTGTCTGGCCCTCAGGCTAAACCAGCGGGTGATAAAGCCGAATTCGTTGAGAAAGTGCGTCGTGCACTGTACCTGGGGAAAATCGTTTCTTACGCGCAAGGCTTCTCTCAGCTGCGTGCGGCATCAGACGAGAACAACTGGGATCTGAACTATGGTGAGATCGCGAAGATCTTCCGCGCGGGCTGCATCATTCGTGCGCAGTTCCTGCAGAAAATCACCGATGCCTATGCTGAAAACGCCGGTATCGCCAACCTGCTGCTGGCACCGTACTTTAAGAAAATTGCGGACGAATACCAGCAGGCGCTGCGTGACGTGGTTGCCTACGCGGTGCAGAACGGTATCCCGGTTCCGACCTTCTCTGCTGCAGTAGCCTACTACGATAGCTATCGTGCTGCGGTACTGCCGGCTAACCTCATTCAGGCTCAGCGTGATTATTTCGGTGCGCATACCTATAAGCGTACAGATAAAGAAGGTGTGTTCCACACGGAATGGCTGGACTAATCTGATTTAGCCTCAGGTTGTTATATAAACCCGGAGATATTCTCCGGGTTTTTTTTCACCAAAATCACAACCACATATTCGAAGTAGTCTGAATGTTGTACCTGGACGGGCTATTCCTGAGGCTTCGCCTTGACACTCCCACAAGGCAGGAGGTAAAAAGCCCTACAGTTATTGATTATCGTGATGGCCCTGCGGTCATCTCTACAGCTCACTTACAGAAGTTATTCGCGAATGAAAATAACAATTTCCGGTACAGGTTATGTAGGTCTCTCCAACGGTATCTTGATTGCTCAGAACCACGAAGTGGTTGCGCTGGATATCGTGCAGGCTAAAGTGGACATGCTTAACAAGAAGCAGTCCCCGATTGTAGATAAAGAGATTGAAGAGTATCTGGCTACGAAGCCGCTAAACTTCCGCGCAACCACTGACAAGCAGGATGCTTACCGTGGGGCGGACTATGTGATTATCGCCACGCCGACCGACTATGATCCTAAAACCAACTACTTCAACACGTCGAGCGTTGAGTCGGTTATCCGCGATGTTACGGAAATCAACCCGAACGCGGTGATGATCATTAAATCCACCATCCCGGTTGGTTTTACCCAGTCCGTTAAAGAAAAATACGGCATTGATAATGTCATCTTCTCACCGGAGTTTCTCCGTGAAGGGCGTGCGCTGTACGATAACCTGAACCCATCACGTATCGTTATTGGTGAGCGTTCAGAGCGCGCCGAGCGGTTTGCCGCGCTGCTCCAGGAAGGGGCGACCAAAAAAGATATCCCGACGCTGTTTACCGATTCGACCGAAGCGGAAGCCATCAAGCTTTTTGCTAACACGTATCTTGCCATGCGTGTGGCATATTTTAACGAGCTGGACAGCTATGCAGAGAGCCTGGGGTTGAATAGCCGTCAAATTATCGAAGGCGTTTGTCTGGATCCACGTATCGGCAATCATTATAACAACCCGTCGTTTGGCTATGGCGGTTACTGCCTGCCGAAAGATACTAAGCAGCTGCTGGCTAACTATCAGTCTGTTCCTAACAACATCATCTCGGCGATTGTTGATGCCAACCGGACGCGCAAAGATTTTGTTGCTGATTCAATCCTTTCCCGTCAGCCGAAAGTGGTGGGCGTCTATCGCCTGATTATGAAAAGTGGTTCAGATAACTTCCGTGCCTCTTCCATTCAGGGCATCATGAAGCGCATTAAGGCCAAGGGTGTACAGGTCATTATTTATGAACCGGTAATGAAGGAAGATGAGTTCTTCCATTCCCGCGTGGTGCGCGATCTGAATGCATTCAAGAAAGAGGCGGACGTGATCATCTCTAACCGTATGGCGGAAGAGCTGGCGGACGTTGCGGATAAAGTGTATACCCGCGATTTGTTCGGTAGCGACTGAATAGTGTTCGTAACAAATAAAAAACCCGGCGCATTCGCCGGGTTTTGTTTTTTAGACCTTGTAGAAATTACGATACCAGTCCACAAAATTCTTCACGCCTTCCTTCACCGACGTCTGCGGCTTAAAGCCAATGACGTCATACAGCGCCGTGGTATCCGCGCTCGTTTCCAGCACGTCACCAGGTTGAACAGGCATCATATTTTTCTCTGCTTCTTTGCCTAACGCCTCTTCCAGCGCGGTGATGTAATCCATCAGCTCCACGGGCGCACTGTTGCCAATGTTGTAAACGCGATACGGGGCAGAGCTGGTCGCCGGGGACCCTGTTTCAACGGTCCAGTTCGCATCGGCTTGAGGGATAACGTCCTGCAGACGGATAATGGCTTCGGCAATATCATCGATATAGGTAAAATCGCGCTTCATCTTGCCGTAGTTGTAAACGTCGATGCTTTTACCTTCGATCATCGCCTTGGTAAATTTGAACAGTGCCATATCAGGTCGGCCCCATGGCCCATACACGGTGAAAAAGCGCAGGCCGGTTGTCGGCAGATTGTACAAATGAGAGTAGGTGTGCGACATCAGTTCGTTGGATTTTTTCGTCGCGGCATACAAGGAAACCGGGTGATCAACCGAGTCATCGGTGGAGAACGGCATCTTCCGGTTCAGGCCGTAAACAGAGCTGGAAGAAGCATACAGTAAATGCTGCACCTTATTGTGTCGGCAGCCTTCCAGTACGTTGAGATGGCCAATAAGGTTTGATTGCGCGTAAGCGTGCGGATTTTCAAGAGAGTAACGTACGCCAGCCTGCGCGGCGAGGTGGATCACGCGGTCAAATTTCTCAGTAGCAAACAGCGAGGCCATCCCTTCGCGATCCGCCAGATCCAGCTTATAGAAAGTGAAATTGTCCGACGTAAGCAGATCCAGTCGTGCTTGCTTCAGATTGACATCGTAATAGTCATTAAGGTTATCAATTCCTACAACCTGATGTCCTGCCTGCAACAGGCGCTCGCTGACGTGGAAACCGATAAAGCCGGCAGCGCCGGTGACCAGAAATTTCATCTTCAACCTCAATGTTAAATGAGTAACTCTTAACGCATAAAATCGTGCGTTACACTATCGGCTGATGATACCCGCTCGCGGAAGGAATGATAACTGCTTTATTACAGGAAAAGGGGAGGCGAGTGCTCCCCAGGTAGGGTGTTTATTTATGTCTTTTACGTAAATTCTCAATCACCGCCGTCAAATCCAGCGCCTGATCCTGCAGCAGCACCAGCAGGTGATACATCAAGTCAGACGCTTCGTTCGTCAGCTCCTCGCGGTCATGCACGGTCGCGGCCAGCGCTGTCTCAACGCCTTCTTCACCCACCTTCTGTGCAATACGCTTGGTTCCGCTGGCGTACAGCTTCGCGGTATAAGAACTCTCCGGATCCGCCGATTTACGCTCCGCCAGCAGCTGCTCCAGTTGGTACAGGAACAGCCACTGGTGACTCGCCTCTCCAAAGCAGCTGCTGGTGCCCTTATGGCAGGTCGGACCGATGGGGTTTGCCAGTACCAGCAGGGTGTCGTTATCGCAGTCCGGCGTAATGCTGACCACGTTCAGGAAATGACCCGAGGTTTCGCCTTTGGTCCACAGGCGCTGTTTCGTGCGCGAGAAAAAGGTCACTTTGCCACTGTCGATCGTTTTCGCCAGCGCGTCCTGGTTCATATAGCCCAGCATCAGCACTTCGCCTGAGACGGCATGCTGGACAACCACCGGCAGTAATCCGTCCGTTTTTTTCCAGTCCAGCTGCGCCTGTTGTTGCTCTGTTAACATACCCTGATCTCCACGCCCTGGTCGGCCAGGTACGTTTTTAACTCACCAATATTAATAATTTGTTTGTGGAACACGGAAGCGGCCAGCGCGCCGTCTACGTTCGCATCGCAGAAGGCTTCCAGGAAGTGTTCCATGGTGCCCGCGCCGCCGGAGGCAATCAGCGGAACGTGGCAGACCTCACGAACTTTTTTCAGCTGCTCGAGGTCATACCCGTTACGCACGCCGTCCTGGTTCATCATGTTGAGGACAATCTCGCCCGCGCCACGCTTCTGCACTTCCTGCACCCAGTCGAGCGTTTCCCACTGCGTAACGCGCGTGCGGCTTTCGTCACCCGTATACTGATTGACGTGGTATTTGCCGGTCGCGGCGTCGAACCAGGTATCAATCCCTACCACTATACACTGCACGCCAAAACGATCGGCGAGGCGGGTAATGAGCTCCGGGTCGGCCAGGGCAGGAGAGTTGATGGAAATCTTGTCGGCACCAAACGAGAGAATTTTGGCGGCGTCGTCGGCGGATTTAATCCCGCCCGCCACGCAGAACGGAATATCGATCACTTCCGCTACGCGCGCGACCCAGCTTTTGTCGACTACGCGGCCATCGCTGGACGCGGTAATATCGTAGAACACCAGCTCGTCTGCGCCTTCATCGGCGTAGCGTTTTGCCAGCGGAACGATGTCGCCAATGATCTCGTGGTTGCGGAACTGCACGCCTTTCACGACCTGGCCGTCACGCACGTCCAGGCAAGGGATTATCCGTTTTGCCAGCATTGAATCGCCTCCGTCACCGTAAATTTACCTTCCAGCAGGGCCCGGCCCACAATCACGCCCTTCACGCCGGTTCCCCGCAGCGCAGCGATATCGGCTAAGTCACCGATGCCGCCAGATGACTGGAACGCCACCTGCGGATAACGGGCGCAAACTTCTTCATATAAAGAAACGTTGGAACCCGCCAGCGTGCCGTCACGGGAGATATCCGTGCACAGCACGTGCTTGAGGCCAACGGGCAGATAGGTATCAACTAGCGCCTCCAGCGTCACGCCGGAGTTTTCCTGCCAGCCGCTGACCGCCACCTGTTTATTACCCTGTTCGTCAATGCGCACGTCCAGCGCCAGCACCAGCGCGTCGGCGCCAAAGCGGCGGAACCAGCCCTTCACCGTCTCAGGATCTTTGACGGCGGTTGAACCGACCACCACGCGCGCCACGCCCGCGTCCAGCAGCGCCGCCACGTCATCTTCCGTACGCACGCCGCCGCCGACCTGTACCGGCACATCAACACCGGCAACCAGATTTTTCAGCAGCGGGATCTGGCGCTTCGCCGGATCTTTCGCGCCCGTCAAATCCACAAGATGCAGTACCTGCGCACCCTGGGCGGCATACTCCTGCAGGCGCGGCAGCGGATCGTTTCCGTAGTCTCGCTGCTGCCCGTAATCACCCTGATGCAGACGGACAACCGTGCCGTCAATTAAATCTAACGCGGGAATAATCATCACATCTCCAGGAAGTTTTTCAGCAGCTGCGCGCCCGCGGCGCCCGAGCGCTCTGGGTGAAACTGTACGCCGAAGAAATTGTCTTTCTGCACGGCTGCGGTAAACGCCTCGCCGTAAGTGCACTGGGCGATCGTATTGACGTTCACCGGCATGGCGTAGCTGTGCACAAAGTAAAAGTACGCACCCTCTTCAATGCCGCGAAACAGCCGGTCGCCCGCTTTGGCGTACACGCGGTTCCAGCCCATATGCGGCAGAGGCAGACCGTGGTCGGTCATTTTCGGCACGTCTTCGTTGATAATGCCCAGCAGGTCAACGCCGTTGCTCTCTTCGCTGCGGCGGCCCAGGATCTGCATACCCAGGCAAATGCCCAGCACCGGTTGGGTACAGGCTTTGATCAGATCGACCAGCTCGCGCTCGCGAATCTGATCCATCGCGGCCTGCGCAGTGCCCACGCCCGGCAGAAATAACTTGTCGGCACGCAGCACCACGTCAGGGTCACGGCTGACCACCGGTTCGTAGCCGTGGCGGGTGATGGCCGACTTTACGGAGTTGAGGTTGGCGCATCCGGTATCCAGAATCACCACGTTCATTACAGCACTCCTTTTGATGAGGGCAGGGCGTCGCCTTCCACGCGAATTGCCTGGCGCAGCGTGCGGCCAAAGGCCTTGAAGAGACTCTCCACGCGGTGGTGGTCGTTCTTGCCTTTGGTTTTCAGGTGCAGCGTCAGGCCCATGGTGTAGGACAATGAACGGAAGAAGTGCTCCACCATTTCGGTGCTCAGATCGCCCACGCGCTGGTAATTGAAGTCTGCTTTGTATTCCAGATGCGGACGACCGGAAATATCCATCGCGCAGCGCGCCAGACACTCGTCCATCGGCAGGACAAAGCCAAAACGGTTGATGCCGCGTTTATCGCCGAGCGCCAGCTTCAGGGCTTCACCCAGCGCCAGGCCGGTATCTTCCACGGTGTGGTGATCGTCAATATAGAGGTCGCCTTTTACCGCGATCTCCATGCGGAAACCGCCGTGGGTGGCAATCTGGTCCAGCATATGGTCGAAGAAACCCACGCCGGTGTGGATCTTGCTGCCGCCTTCGCGGTCCAGCCAGACCTTCACATCAATTTGCGTCTCTTTGGTGTTGCGTTCAACGTGCGAGTAGCGGTCACGTTTTGTCAGCTGCTCGCCAATCATCGCCCAGTTAAGGTTGATGCGGTCATAGCGCAGCCCCGCGATGCCCATGTTCTCCGCCAGCGTAATATCGGTGATGCGATCGCCGATAACATAGCTGTTGGCCTTATCCAGCACATCCTCTGCCAGATAGCGCTCAACCAGCTTCACCTTTGGCTTACGGCAGTCACACTCGTCGGCTGGCATGTGCGGGCAAATCAGCACTTCATCAAACACCACACCCTGAGAGGTCAGCACCTGCATCATTAAATTATGCGGGCCGTCAAAGTCTGCCTGCGGGAAGCTGTCGGTACCCAGGCCGTCCTGGTTGGTGATCATCACCAGCTTGTACCCGGCTTTTTGCAGCTTGAGCAGCACCGGGATCACGTCAGGTTCAAACGCCAGCTTGTCGAATCGGTCGACCTGAAAATCAGCTGGTGGCTCCGAAATAAGGGTGCCGTCACGATCGATGAAAAGGATCTTCTGGGTCATACTTTCTCCGCTTTCAGGGCGTCAATCACGCGCTGGCTCTCTGCACGGGTGCCGACGGTAATGCGCAGGCATCCGCTCAGAGAAGGTTGTTTATTCTGGTCTCGTAAGATAATGCCCTGATCCCATAAAGATTTAAATACGGCGCTGGAGGCGGTAAAGCGCACCAGGATGTAGTTGGTTTCCGAGTCGAACACCTGCTCCACGCACGGTATATCCTTCAGGGCGGTCACCAGGTACTGACGTTCCTCCAGGATTTGCGCCACGCGCTCGCGCATCGCGCTAATCCCCTGAGGCGTCAGCGCCTGTGCCGCAATATCGGCAACCGGCGTTGAGAGCGGGTACGGGGCGATCACCTTCAGCAGCAGGTCGATGACCTCTTTATTCGCCAGGGTGAATCCGCAGCGCAGACCCGCGAGGGCGAAAGCCTTCGACAGCGTACGCAGTACCACCAGGTGCGGGTACTCTTCCAGCCAGCCAGCCAGCGTCGCCTGCGGGCAGAACTCGATGTAGGCTTCGTCCGCGACCACCAGGGCTTTACCGCGCGTCATCTCCAGCAGGGTGCGGATATCCTGCGGGTTAATAATCTGCCCGGTCGGGTTGTTCGGGCTGCAAACAAACACCACTTTTACGCCTTCGAGATTGTCGGCAATCCCCTGCAGATCCAGCTGCCAGTTCTCCAGTGAGAGCACGTTGCGGCACGCCACCCCGAAGGTCTCCGCGCTGACGCTGTACATGCCGTAGGTCGGCTGGCAGTACATCACCGCGTCTTTGCCCGGCTCGCAGAAGGCGCGGATCAGCAGTTCAATGCCCTCATCCGCGCCGCGGCTGACCAGCACCTGCTCTGGCTTCACGCCAGCGTACTGCGCGTAGTTCTCAATAACCGCCTTCGGCTGACACTCCGGATAGCGGTTCAGCGTCTGCTGCGACAGCTCAAACTGCACCGCCGTAGGATATTCGTTGGCGTTCAGCCAGACATCCCCTTTACCGCCCAGACGACGCGCAGACTGGTAAGGCGTCAGGCGACGGACATTTTCGCGGGCCAATTCTTCAATGTTCATGCTTGCTCCTTCAGGGCTGCAACGCGCAGCGTAACGGCGTTTTTGTGAGCGGTCAGGCGCTCGGCGGCGGCCAGGGTTTCAATGGTGGACGCCAGCGAGGCAAATCCTTCGCGGGAGAGCTCCTGCACGGTCATGCGTTTCTGGAAATCCGCCAGCCCCAGGCTGGAACAGGTTGAGGTATAGCCATACGTTGGCAGCACGTGGTTGGTGCCGGAGGCGTAATCGCCCGCGGATTCCGGTGACCAGTCGCCGAGGAACACCGAGCCCGCGCTGGTAATGCTGTCGACCAGATCGCGCGCATTTCGAGTCTGAATAATCAGGTGCTCCGGACCGTACTGGTTCGAAATGGCAATGCACTGCTCGAGATCGCGCGCCACAATCAGACGGCTGGCCGCTAACGCCCGGCGTGCCGTGTCGGCGCGGGGCAGGTCGGCAAGCTGACGCTCCACGGCTTCGCCCACGCGTTTCGCCATATCGGCATCCGGCGTCAGCAGGATAACCTGCGAGTCCGGGCCGTGTTCCGCCTGGGAAAGCAGGTCGGAGGCCACGAAGTCCGGCGTGGCGCCGCTGTCGGCAATCACCAGCACTTCAGACGGGCCGGCAGGCATATCGATGGCCGCGCCGTCCAGACGCTGGCTGACCTGACGCTTAGCCTCGGTCACATACGCATTGCCCGGGCCAAAGATTTTGTCGACCTTGGGAATGGATTCCGTGCCGAACGCCAGGGCCGAAATCGCCTGCGCGCCGCCCACTTTATACACCGCCTGCACGCCGCAGAGCTTCGCCGCGTAGAGGATCTCATCGGCGATCGGTGGCGGAGAGCACAGCACCACTTTCTGGCATCCGGCAATGCGTGCGGGAGTCGCCAGCATTAGCACGGTGGAGAAAAGCGGGGCAGAGCCGCCGGGAATATAGAGGCCGACGGACGCAACCGGGCGCGTCACCTGCTGGCAACGCACGCCGGGCAGGGTTTCGACATCCACGGTCTGCAGCTTTTGCGCGGTGTGGAAGGTATCAATGTTTTTCACCGCGACGGCCATCGCCTGCTTGATGTCATCCCCCAGGCGATTGCTGGCATCAATCATTTCCTGCTCGGTAACCTCTAATGCGCCGACGTCCGTCTTATCAAACTTCGCGCTGTATTCACGCAACGCGTCATCGCCGCGGGCTTTGACGTTATCCAGGATCTCCGCCACGGTGCGCGAGATGCTTTCAGAGGCGGAAATCGCCGGGCGCATCAGCAGCTCGCGCTGCTGTGCGTCGCTACAGGTATTCCAGTCGATGATTGTGTTAAAGCTCATGGCCATTACTCCATCATCTTCTCAATTGGCAGCACCAGGATGGAGCTTGCGCCCAGTGCCTTCAGTTTTTCCATGGTTTCCCAGAACAGGGTTTCGCTGCTCACCATGTGCATCGCCACGCGCTGCTGATCGCCTGCCAGCGGCAGGATGGTTGGGCGCTCGGCGCCCGGCAGCAGGGCAATCACTTCATCCAGACGCTCGGTTGGGGCGTGCATCATGATGTATTTGGATTCACGCGCCTGAATGACGCCCTGAATACGGGTCAGCAGTTTGTCGATCAGCTGCTGCTTAGCGTCGGCCATCTCTCCGTCACGCTGGATCAGGCACGCTTTGGAGCGGTAGATCACCTCCACTTCGCGCAGACCGTTCGCTTCCAGCGTCGCGCCGGTAGAGACCAGGTCACAGATGGCGTCCGCCAGACCCGCACGCGGCGCCACTTCAACAGAACCGTTCAGCAGACAGGATTTAAACTGCACGCCTTTCTGATCCAGATAGCGCTTTAACAGGTGAGGGTAGGAGGTGGCGATACGTTTGCCGTTCAGCGCGGCCGGGCCGTCCCACGCTTCATCAACCGGCGTTGCCAGCGACAGGCGGCAGCCGCCGAAGTCCAGACGACGCAGGGTGAAGTAACGCGGGTCTTCGCCCTGCGCGCGGCGGGTCAGCAGCTCTTCTTCCAGCACGTTTTCACCGATGATGCCGAGGTCAACGACGCCATCCATCACCAGGCCGGGAATATCGTCATCACGCACGCGGAGAATGTCGATGGGCATGTTTTCAGCCAGTGCAATCAGGCGCTGGGTGTGCAGGTTGATTTTAATCCCGCAGCGGGCCAGCAGTTCGCGTGAATCGTCACTTAAACGGCCTGATTTTTGAATAGCTATGCGTAAGCGTGAGTTATCTAACATTCTTTATTCCTCGTTAACCTGTTTTAACCTGTCTGAATTCGGTCCAAAAAAAAGCCCCCGGAAGAAGATCTTCCGGGGGCTTTTTCATGCGTTCATGCACCACTGGAAGATCCAAACGTCTTCCAGCACACATCGCCTGAAAGACTAGTCAGGATGATGGTGATGATGGTGGTGTTTAAATTGAACGCGTGTCATATAAATTCTCGATGAATGCTTATTCATTTGATGTCTTTTAACCTAAACCAGTTGTGCGACATATTGCAAGGGCTTTTTTTGATCATTAATTCATTTCATATTGATGCTATGAATTGTGTGTTCTGCCGGGCTGGCGTAGCCTTATGAAAGACGAGTGAGAGTCAGGAGAATTCGCATGAAAAAGGTCGCGATTGTCGGTTTAGGATGGCTGGGAATGCCGCTGGCGATGTCATTAGCCGCGAAAGGCTGGCAGGTGACCGGGAGCAAGACCACCCGAGATGGGGTCGAAGCGGCGCGCATGTGCGGTATTGATGGCGTTGAACTGCGTCTGGAGCCGGAACTGGTGTGTGATGCGGACGATCTGGACACGCTGATGAACGTCGATGCGCTGGTGATTACGCTACCCGCGCGGCGCAGCGGCCCGGGTGAATCATTTTATCTGCAGGCGATGCAGGAGATAGTCGACAGCGCGCTGGCGCATCACGTACCGCGCATTGTTTTCACCAGCTCGACGTCGGTCTATGGTGAGGTTGAGGGCGTAGTAAAAGAGACTTCCGAGCGCCGTCCCGTTACCGCGAGCGGTCAGGTCCTGAAAGAGCTGGAAGACTGGCTGCACAATCTTCCCGGCACGCAGGTCGATATCGTTCGTCTGGCGGGGCTGGTGGGTCCTGGCCGCCATCCGGGACGCTTCTTTGCCGGAAAGACTGCGCCGGACGGCCAGCATGGCGTGAATCTTGTCCATCTTGAGGATGTTATTGGCGCAATTGAGCTACTCTTACAGGCTCCAAAAGGCGGACACATCTATAATATATGTGCACCGACTCATCCGGCGCGCAGCACCTTTTACCCACTGATGGCACGTCAGCTGGGCCTGGCTCCGCCGGTCTTTGGTGAGGCAAAAGATGGCAGTAAAGGCAAAATTGTTGATGGCAATCGCATTTGTCATGAGCTGGGGTTTGAGTATCAGTATCCCGATCCGCTGGTGATGCCCATGGAATAAGTTCCGCAGCGGAGACGATCGCACACCAGAAGGGGGCGAGCATGAAACCGCTGCTGGATGTTCTTATTATTCTGGATGCACTGGAAAAAGAGGGGAGCTTTGCCGCTGCGTCGGCAAAGCTCTACAAAACCCCTTCGGCCCTGAGCTATACCGTCCAAAAACTGGAAAGCGACCTCAATATCCAGATCCTCGATCGCTCCGGGCATCGCGCACGCTTTACCCGCACTGGACAGATGCTGCTGGAAAAAGGCCGTGAAGTCCTCCATACCGTTCGTGAACTCGAAAAACAGGCCGTCAAACTTCACCAGGGATGGGAAAACGAGCTGGTGATTGGGGTGGATGACACCTTTCCGTTCTCTCTCCTGACGCCGCTGATTGAAATGTTTTACCAGCATCACAGCGTCACCCGGCTTATTTTCATCAACGGCGTGCTGGGCGGTTCCTGGGATGCCTTAACCCAGGGCAGGGCGGACATTTTTGTCGGTGCATTGCATGAGCCTCCCCAACTCAGTGAATTTGGTTTTGCCCGCCTTGGCGTGCTGGAGCAGGTATTTGCCGTGGCACCTCATCATCCGCTGGCTCTGGAGCCCGAGCCGCTTAACCGCCGCGTGATTAAAGGCTACCGCGCGATTGTAGTGGGTGACAGCTCTCGCCCGGAATGTGCGGTTTCCTCGCAACTGCTTGACGAGCAGGAAGCGATTACCGTTTTCGACTTTAAAACCAAGCTTGAGCTGCAAATTAGCGGTCTGGGCTGCGGCTATTTACCCCGCTATCTGGCGCAGCGCTTTATTGACAGCGGTGCGCTTGTTGAAAAACAGGTACTTGCTCAAAACAGCCATGAATCGGTGTGGGTGGGCTGGAATGAACAGACCGCCGGGCTGGCGAGTGCCTGGTGGCGGGACGAAATTTTAGCAAATAGTGCTATCGCTGCTGTATATGCTCAGGGCAGCGTCGAGAAATCAGCCAGTTAGCAAAAAGAAAATTACCCGGTGCGTTGCAAAGTATTGCCTTTTGTATCCGATGTGGGGCAAAATGCCGCCGCTGCAACCAAATGAATAATCGACGATATAAAAGGCGTCGGTTATTTTTTTTTGCATGTACGAAACGAAACTAAAAACCAAGAGGCCGGGCTTCGTACCGGATAGATATTTACTAAAATCCGACAGTTGTTGTCGCTGAGGAAGAAAGAAATGGGGCAATTTTTCGCTTACGTGGCGGTTATCACCGTAAAGGAGAATAACTATGTCGCATAACGCAACTCCAAACACCTCTCGCGTGGAATTACGTAAAACGCTTACGTTGATTCCGGTTGTTATGATGGGCCTGGCCTATATGCAACCGATGACGCTGTTTGATACATTCGGTATCGTATCAGGCCTCACAGACGGTCATGTGCCAACGGCATATGGCTTCGCGCTGATTGCGATCCTCTTTACCGCGCTGAGCTACGGTAAACTGGTGCGTCGCTATCCGTCTGCGGGTTCCGCTTACACCTATGCCCAGAAATCCATCAGCCCGACGGTTGGCTTTATGGTGGGCTGGTCTTCGCTGCTCGACTATCTGTTCGCGCCGATGATCAACATTCTGCTGGCAAAAATCTATTTTGAAGCGCTGGTGCCGTCGATTCCATCCTGGATGTTCGTTGTGGCGCTGGTGGCCTTTATGACGGCCTTTAACCTGCGCAGCATCAAGTCTGTCGCCAACTTTAACTCCGTTATCGTTGTGCTTCAGGTTGTCCTGATTGCGGTTATTCTTGGCATGGTGATTTACGGCGTATTCCACGGCGAAGGCGCGGGCACCCTGGCGAGCAGCAAGCCGTTCTGGTCTGGTGATGCGCATGTGATCCCGATGATTACCGGGGCAACCATTCTGTGCTTCTCCTTTACCGGTTTTGACGGGATCAGCAACCTCTCTGAAGAAACCAAAGATGCAGAGCGCGTAATTCCTCGTGCCATCTTCCTGACGGCGCTGATTGGCGGTCTGATCTTTATTTTCTCGACCTATTTCCTGCAGCTGTACTTCCCGGATATCTCTCGCTTCAAGGATCCGGATGCGTCTCAGCCGGAAATTATGCTGTACGTGGCGGGTAAAGCGTTCCAGGTCGGCGCGCTGATCTTCTCCACCATCACCGTACTGGCGTCCGGTATGGCCGCGCATGCAGGCGTTGCGCGTCTGATGTACGTAATGGGCCGCGATGGCGTATTCCCGAAAAGCTTCTTCGGCTACGTGCATCCAACCTGGCGTACCCCGGCAATGAACATTATCCTGGTCGGTGCGATCGCGCTTCTGGCGATTAACTTTGATCTGGTGATGGCAACGGCGCTGATTAACTTCGGTGCGCTGGTGGCGTTCACCTTTGTTAATCTGTCGGTTATCTCTCAGTTCTGGATCCGTGAAAAGCGTAACAAGACGCTGAAAGATCACTTCCAGTATCTGTTCCTGCCGATGTGCGGTGCCCTGACCGTGGGCGCGCTGTGGGTTAACCTGGAAGAGAGCTCAATGGTGCTTGGCCTGATTTGGGCGGGTATTGGTCTGGTTTACCTGGCCTGCGTCACGAAGAGCTTCCGTAACCCGGTTCCGCAGTACGAAGACGTCGCGTAAGACTGTGTCGGGTGGCGGCTATGCCTTACCCGACCTCCATACCCCGTAGGCCCGCGTAAGCGCCGCCCCACCGGGCAAAAAAAAGCCGGAGACATCGCCTCCGGCTTTTTTATACCCATCGATCAAACTATCTCTTGCGCGTACTGGAACAGGGATTTCAGCAGCGCCTGTTTCTCAGCATTCCCTTCATTCTGGCCGTAAAGCATCTCCAGCTCCTGTGCATAGCTGTGCAGGTACTCTGGCGTAAACACGTTGCGACGATGCTGCAGCCAGCGTTCCTGCTCGGCTTCATCCAGCGTGCCGGGGTAATTACGCGCGCGGTAGTTAAACATCAGCTTTTCGATGCGCTTATCGGCGAAGGTGATATCCAGCGCCGGTAAGTTACGCGGCTCTGTTTGCAGAACGATATTCATGGCCGCGCGATCGGCATCGCTGAAGAAACCGTTATAGAGTTGGGCGTCCACGTTTTCAGACGGCACGAACGGCTCTGCTTCAGCAAAAATGGCCACGACTTTCTCGCGCACCTGCGGATTTTCACGCAGCACTTTGAGATTATCGAGGCAGTGCTGGCGGTTAATGCCCAGCCTGTCAGCATCTTCCGGGCGCAGCGTATTCGCCTGCGCCAGGACCGGACATTTATTGATATGCACCAGTTTGACCGGCACCGCCGGCAGATCGCCGAGCTCGTTTTTCGGGGTATAAAGCCGTTCGCGCAGGGTATCGCTGTCGAGTTCGAGCAGCGGTGAAATATCGCCCGCCAGGTCCACCATGATGACCGCATTACGGTTGTCCGGATGCCAAGCCAGCGGCGCAACCCAGCTGGTATTGCCGCGCCAGGCGCCAAACATGCCGGAAATATGCACCAGGGGTTTCATCTGCGGTACGTCGATAAGGGTCATAAGCTTCTGCTTGCTGCGATGGCTCAGCAGATACTCAAACAGCCGGGGCTGTGCGCTTTTCACCAGCTTTGCCATGGCAATGGTGGCATAGACGTCCGCCATCGCGTCGTGGGCATTGCTGTGCTCGATACCGTTGGCGCGCGTCAGGTGTTCCAGCCGGAAGCTTGTCAGACCTTCCTCATTTTCCGGCCAGTGAATGCCCTCAGGACGCAGGGCGTAGCAGGCGCGCATGATGTCGAGTAAATCCCAGCGTGAATTGCGGTTCTGCCAGCTCCAGGCGTAGGGATCGTAGAAGTTGCGATAGAAGATGTTGCGCGTCACTTCGTCATCGAAGCGGATGTTGTTGTAACCGACCACGCAGGTATTGGGAACGGTAAACAGGTCGTGGATGCGTCGGGCGAATTCTGCCTCGTTAACGCCTTTTTCCCGCGCTTCCTGCGGGGTGATCCCGGTGACCATCACCGCGCCGGGCTGCGGCAGGTAATCATCCGCCGGCTTGCAGTAAAAGACCTCTGGCTCGCCGATGATGTTGAATTCGTCGTCGGTACGGATGGCGGCAAACTGCGCCGGTCGGTCCAGCGCCGGATGCGTGCCAAAGGTTTCGTAGTCGTGGAACAAAAAAGTCGGGCGAGCGGCAGAGTCAGACACCAGTAATACCATCCTGTTAAAAAATGACGTCACTATGGTAAACGATCGTGCGGGTCAGACCGAATAAAAAGCACCGCCGCGTCGCAAATTTGCGCGCCAGCTTCAGAGAAAAATCTGCGTTCTGTCACATTTTTTTGCAATTAAGCCAGGTAACGACATCAGAACTCCCGTAAAAAGGTCATCGATTTTTAATGACCTGAGGATATACCGTTGAAACGCCGTCTGTTTATTGCTGTTTCTTTACTCGCTTCGAGTGTCTCATCTGCTTTTGCGGCCGAACCACTGGATTTTTCGCCGCAGCCTCCGGCCATTCAGGCTGGCTCCTGGGTGCTGATGGATTACACGACTGGTCAGATTTTAACGGCGGGCAACGAACATCAACAACGTAATCCGGCGAGCCTGACCAAGCTGATGACGGGTTATGTGGTGGATCGGGCCATTGATAGCCACCGCATTACCCCGGATGACATCGTCACCGTAGGGCGTGATGCCTGGGCAAAAGGGAACCCGGTGTTTGACGGTTCATCGCTGATGTTCCTGAAGGAGGGCGATCGCGTCACCGTGCGCGATCTGAGCCGCGGCCTGATTGTCGATTCCGGCAACGACGCCTGCGTGGCGCTGGCCGATCACGTGGCGGGCGGGCAGCCGCAGTTCGTGAAGATGATGAACGACTATGTGCAGAAGCTGAACCTGCGTGATACCCACTTCGAAACCGTCCACGGGCTGGACGCGCCGGGCCAGCATAGCTCGGCGTATGACCTGGCCGTTCTCTCCCGGGCCATTATCCACGGTGAGCCCGAGTTTTATCATATGTACAGCGAAAAGAGTCTGACCTGGAACGGGATCACCCAGCAGAACCGTAACGGCCTGCTGTGGGATAAGACCATGAACGTAGACGGGCTGAAAACGGGGCATACCTCGGGGGCCGGCTTTAACCTGATTGCATCCGCCGTTGACGGTCAGCGTCGTTTGATAGCCGTTGTAATGGGAGCGGACAGCCCGAAAGGGCGTGAGGACCAGGCCCGAAAACTGCTGCACTGGGGGCAGCAGAATTTCGATACGGTGCAGATCCTGCATAACGGAAAAAAAGTGGGAACGGAGCGCATCTGGTACGGCGACAAGGAGCAGGTAAAACTGGGCACCGACCAGGACTTCTGGCTGGCCTTGCCGAAAGCGGAGGTGCCCAATATCAAAGCCAAATACGTGCTGGATAAAAAAGAGCTGGAAGCGCCGATTGCCGCGCATCAGCGTGTCGGGGAGATCCAGCTTTACGATCGCGACAAGGTGGTAGCCCACTGGCCGCTGGTCACGCTGGAAGCCGTTGATAAAGGCGGCCTGTTCTCTCGTCTGAGCGATTATCTGCATCACACGCTTTAACCGCCGATGAGCAGACTGGCAGGGTTGCGAGTCTGCTCACATAATAAACACTCCTCGTTTGCTGATAATGATAATTCAGTTTTATAGTGTATAAATATACAGTGATAAACGGAGGCAGCATGGACTACAGCATTACGCAGCAACAGAAACGTAAGATTGCCGGTTTTCATTTGGTCGGTCCGTGGGAACACACGGTAAAACAGGGCTTTGAACAGCTGGTCATGTGGGTCGACGGGCGTCACATTGAGCCGCTGGAGTGGGTGGCGGTCTACTACGATAACCCGGATGAAGTCCCGGCCGAAAAACTGCGCTGCGATACGGCCGTTACCGTACCGGACGATTTTGTGATCCCGGAAAACAGCGAAGGCGTCATGATGACGGAAATCGCGGGCGGTGATTATGCCGTGGCGACGGCGCGTGTGGAAAACTACGACTTTGCCACGCCGTGGTATCAGTTCTTTAATTCCCTGCTGCAGGACAATAAGTATCAGATGGCGCTCAAACCCTGCTTCGAGCGCTACCTGAATGATGGCAACGCGGACGGCTACTGGGATATTGAAATGTATATCGCGGTAGAGCACAAACCGGTTTAGGCCTGCTGAATAAAGGGTTTTTCAGCCGGGACCGTTCCGCCCGGCTGAAAACACAGTACAATTGTGATTTGCCGTGTAGCTGGAGAGCGGGTGTGCGTCCCGACAAATCATTAACCCCTTTTGAAATTCGGTTGTATAAACACTACCGTGTGGTGCACGGGTGTCGCATCGCGCTGGCATTCGTATTGACGTTTGTACTGGTCCGCTTGCTGGAGGTTCCGGAAGGGACGTGGCCGCTGATCACGCTGGTGGTGGTGATGGGGCCCATCTCGTTTTGGGGCAACGTTGTCCCGCGCGCCTTCGAGCGTATTGGCGGGACCGTGTTAGGTTCGGCCCTGGGGCTAATCGCCCTGAAGCTGGAGCTTATCTCGTTCCCGGTCATGCTGATATGGTGCGGTGCCGCCATGTTCCTGTGCGGCTGGCTGGCGTTGGGCAAGCGTCCTTATCAGGCGCTGCTGATTGGTATCACGCTTGCGGTGGTGGTCGGCGCACCCGCCGGCGATATGACCACGGCGCTGTGGCGAAGCGGGGATGTCATTCTGGGTTCACTGCTCGCCATGCTGTTTACCGGCATCTGGCCGCAGCGGGCTTTTCTGCACTGGCGTATCCAGATGGCCAACTATGTCACCGCGTTTAACCGCGTCTATCAGGCCGGTTTTTCCCCTAATCTGGTTGAACGCCCCCGGCTGGAAAAGCATCTGCAAACCATCCTCAACGACGTGGTCAAAATGCGCGGCCTGATCACGCCCGCCAGCAAAGAGACCCATATTCAGAAAGCGATTTTCGAAGCCATCCAGACGGTAAGCCGCAACCTGGTCTGCATGCTTGAACTGCAAATCAACGCGCACTGGGCCTCTCGCCCGAGCCATCTGTTGATGCTTAACGCGCAGACCCTCAAAGAGACCCAGCAGATGACGCAGCAAACGCTGTTGACCATCGCTCATGCGCTCTACGAAGGTAACCCGCAGCCGATACTGGCAAACAGCGAGCGGCTGAATGAGATCGTTGCGGAGCTGAAGCAGTTAATCAATGAGCGGCAGGGCGATAACGTGGCGGAAACGCCCATTCATGGCTATGTCTGGCTGAGTATGGAACTGGCGCGACAGCTTGAGCTGCTATCGCATCTGATTTGTCGAGCGCTGCGCAAATAAAACGCGGATGTGACGCCTGCTGCTTCGATTCAGCAGCAATTGGGGTTATGATAGGTTTAAACGATATACTCATTGTCATTCGCAGCCGCTGTCAGTAAGGTTATTGTTACAACGGTTGCTTTAACGAATCCGAATCTCACATTATCAGGGGTGTAAAAATGGAAACTACCAAGCCTTCGTTCCAGGATGTTCTGGAATTCGTCCGCCTGTTCCGCCGCAAAAACAAGCTGCAGCGTGAAATCCAGGACGTTGAGAAGAAGATCCGTGACAACCAGAAACGTGTTCTGCTGCTCGACAACCTGAGCGACTATATCAAGCCAGGCATGAGCGTTGAAGCTATTCAGGGCATCATCGCCAGCATGAAGAGCGACTATGAAGACCGTGTTGATGATTACATCATCAAAAATGCTGAACTGTCCAAAGAGCGTCGCGACATCTCTAAGAAGCTGAAAGTGATGGGCGAAATCAAAAACGGCGAAGCAAAAAGCGAGTAATCGCAGCGAATCGTGAAAAAGGCTCTCTGGTGACAGAGAGCCTTTTTTTATGACTCAGAATGTGGCTGTAGCTGATAAATCCAGGCTTGAACCTGCTTGCCTTCAGTGGTGGTCACCGTGACCTCAACCCGGTCATAGCCGTCTTCAAACTCATCCAGCATTTGCCAGTGTGCGGAAAGGTTATCAGAGATAAACAGATAGCCTTCGACGCGCGGTCCATCGGAGTGGAGGACAATCCCGGGAAAGTCCGCCGCCGCACCCCAGCCGCGCTCGTAGAACGTACCGGAGACGAAACCGGCCAGCCATTCACCGCCGATGTTTTCAAGGATATGCGCATTAGAATGGCCCGGGCGCAGCGTGCCGTAGACAAACAGAGCGTTCATTTTCCCTCATCCGCAAAGCAAAAAGCCTGCTTTAAAAGCAGGCTTTTTAAATTTGGCTCCTCTGACTGGACTCGAACCAGTGACATACGGATTAACAGTCCGCCGTTCTACCGACTGAACTACAGAGGAATCGTTGTGGAGGCTTATCTTAGCGGCGAAAAAACTTTTGTCAAACCTGATCTTAGGGAAAATCGACTGATTGCTGATTCTGTCGTCAGTTTGTTGTAATTCCACACATCTTTTTTCAGGAAAATACTTTGCAGGATTAGCATTTCTCCCCCATCATTTGAAATGGAGTTTCAACTTTTCTCGCTAAGGTCCATTTTGAACGTCACTGCCTCCTTACGCCAGGCGATCGCGCGCACGCCATGGTATGCAAAACGTAAAAGCTATCGTGTCCTGTTCTGGCGTGAAATCACCCCTCTTGCTGTGCCTATCTTCCTGGAAAATACCTGCGTTCTGCTGATGGGGGTACTGAGCACCTTCCTGGTGAGCTGGCTGGGGAAAGAGGCGATGGCGGGGGTCGGGCTGGCGGACAGCTTTAACATGGTGGTGATGTCATTTTTTGCTGCCATCGATCTCGGGACGACGGTGGTGGTGGCTTTTAGCCTCGGCAAGCTCGATCCCAAACGTGCGCGCGAGGCAGCCCGCCAGTCGCTGATGATCATGACTGTCTTTTCGATTGTTCTGGCGGCGGTGATTCACTATTTCGGTAAAGAGATTATCGATTTTGTCGCCGGGGAAGCCACGAACGAGGTTAAAGACCTGGCGCTGACCTATCTGGAGATGACCGTCATCAGCTATCCGGCGGCGGCTATCGCCCTGATTGGCAGCGGCGCGCTGCGCGGGGCAGGTAACACCAAAATTCCGCTCCTGATCAACGGCGGAATGAATATCCTGAATATCATCATCAGCAGCGTGCTGATCTACGGCGTGTTCTCGTGGGACGGGCTGGGGTTCGTCGGCGCCGGACTGGGGTTAACCATTTCACGCTATATCGGTGCGGCGGCGATTATCGGGGTGCTGATGGCGGGGATCACCCCCTCGCTGCGCCTCACGCTGAAGAGCTATTTCCGCCCCTTTAACTTCGCCATTATCTGGGAAGTGATGGGGATCGGCATTCCCGCCAGTATTGAGTCGGTGCTGTTTAACGGCGGGAAGCTGCTGACGCAGATGTTTGTCGCCGGGATGGGCACCGACGTTATCGCCGGTAACTTCATCGCCTTTTCTATCGCCTCGCTGATTAACCTGCCGGGTAACGCGCTGGGTTCGGCCTCGACTATCATTACCGGGAAACGGCTCGGGAAAGGACAGATTGGCCAGGCTGAGCGGCAGCTGCGCCACGTTTTCTGGCTGTCAACCATTGGACTGACCGTGATTGCCTGGGGAACGGCGCCGTTTGCCGGGCTGATGGCCTCGTTCTATACCCACGAAGAGGACGTTAAAGAGGTCGTTAAAATCCTCATCTGGCTCAATGCGGCCTTTATGCCCATCTGGGCGGCCTCATGGGTACTGCCAGCCGGGCTGAAGGGCGCGCGTGACGCCCGCTTTGCGATGTGGGTGTCGATGCTCGGCATGTGGGGATGTCGCGTTGTGGCGGGGTATACGCTCGGGGTGATGCTCGGATGGGGCGTAGTCGGCGTCTGGCTGGGTATGTTCCTGGACTGGGCCGTACGGGGCGCGCTGTTCTACTGGCGCATGGTCAGCGGGCGCTGGCTGTGGAAATACCCGCGGAAAAATGCCTGACAATTGCGCGAAGTGGAGAATAAATCGGCAAACGATCGGAAATATGCATTCTGCCTTTGACATCATGGGGGAGCATCGATAATATGCGCCCCGTTCACACGATTCCTCTGTAGTTCAGTCGGTAGAACGGCGGACTGTTAATCCGTATGTCACTGGTTCGAGTCCAGTCAGAGGAGCCAAATTTGAAAAGCCTGCTTTTAAAGCAGGCTTTTTGCTTTTCTGCGTCGGGTAAAATTGTCGGGTGGCGGCTTCGCCTTACCCGACCGACAAAAACCTCGAATCGTAGGCCGGGTAAGGCGAAGCCGCCACCCGGCAAAAGCCGCACTATCCGTTCACACGAACCGGTGCCGTCGCCTCTTCCAGCCACGAACGCGCATCGCTGTTCACCAGTGGTGACAGCGCCTCACGCACCTGCTGGTGATACGCATCCAGCCACGCTTTTTCCTGTTCGCTCAACAGATCCAGCTCGACCTGGCTTAAATCAATCGGGATCAGCGTCAGCGAGGCAAATTTACAGAATCCCGGACGGCTCTCCACAATCTCCACCTGGTTTTCAATGCGAATCCCGTGGCTATCGCCCAGATAGTAGCCAGGTTCAATCGTCATGATATTGCCCGCCACCAGCGGCCACGGGTTGACCTTTTTGGCGATGCGATGCGGGTTCTCATGGATCAGAAGCTGATGCCCCACGCCATGCCCTGTGCCGTGATCGTAATCCAGCCCCATCTCCCACAGCGGACGACGCGCGAAGGCATCCAGCTGATGCCCCTGAGTGCCAGAGGGGAACTGCAGGGTAATGAGCGACAGAAAGCCTCTCAGCACGGCGGTGTAGTGCAGGCGCTGCTGCGGGTCGACCTTACCCCATACCAGCGTGCGCGTGGCGTCGGTGGTGCCATTAACGTACTGACCGCCGGAATCGTTCAGGTAAAAATGATCATGGCCGATGGGCTTGTTGCTGGCCTCGCTCGAATGATAGTGGCACATCGCCGCATTGCTCGAAGAGGCGGAGATGGTCGCAAAGCTTTGCTCGATAAACCCGGGCTGCTGTTTACGGAACGCGAGCTGCTGCGCCTGCACTTCCAGCTCGGTGAGCGGATTTCCTGCCGCCTCGCGCAGCGGCACTTCGCGGCTCAGCCAGGCCAGGAAGTTGACCCAGGCGGCACCGTCCTGGTGATGGCACGCGCGATACCCAGCCAGCTCGATCGGGTTTTTGGTGGCCTTCATCAGGGTGATGGGATCGGTTCGCCAGACAATCTCTCCCCGTGGTTCAATGGCAAAGCGCAGGGCGACCGGAGCGGAATCGGCATCAACCATCACCCGTTTGCCTGCAGCAATCTGCTGACAGCGTTCGATGAAGGCGTCCTGCGGGGCAATCGTAAACGCATTACGCACGTCTTCAGGCAGGGCGCCGAGCTTGTTGTCGTTTACAAACCACTCAACGTGGCCGTCACGACTCAGCAGGGCAAATGAGAGCGGTACCGGACTGGTTGGGATATCTGAGCCCCTTACGTTGAGCAGCCATGCAATGTTATCCGGCAGCGTAACGGCCAGATAATCAGCATTGTTCGCGGCCAGCACGGCAGCGACGCGCTGACGTTTGTCCTGGCTGCTTTCACCGCTTACTTCAACCGGCATTTCACGAATAAGCCCCGCCGGTGCGGCAGGGCGATCGGTCCATAAGGCGTCAAACGGCGAAGCCTTCAGCGGTACCAGCTTGCACGGCGTGGCGGACAGTTGCTCAAACTCCGTATTGGTCATCAGCAGTGCGTCAAAACCGATGCGCGTGCCTGCCTCCACGTTTTCTGTCAGCCATTCAGCCAGCGGCTCGTTGTGCAGGTGGTGAATTTCAATCTCGTCCAGATTCACCTGAACGCGGGCCTGCACCTGATAGCGCCCGTCGACGAACAGCAGCGCTTTATCCTTCAGTACCAGCGCGACGCCGGCAGAACCGTCAAAGCCCGTCAGCCAGGCCAGCTTTTCGTCACAGGGCGCGCAGTATTCGCTCTGCCACGCATCCGCACGCGGGACGATCATCCCGTCGAGATGGCTGGCCTCAAGCCAGTGGCGCAGGGCAGAGAGCGGAGATGTGCTGGACATGGTTATTCCTTATCGTTATTAGCGGAACGGCGGCTCGTTGAAGGTGCGCAGCTTGCGGGAATGCAGTCTGTCACCTTCCGCCCGAAGCAGGTCGATGGCGCGAATGCCAATTTGCAGATGCTCTGAGATGGCCCCTTCATAGAAACGGTTGGCCTGGCCCGGCAGCTTAATTTCGCCGTGCAGCGGCTTATCGGAGACGCACAGCAGCGTGCCGTACGGGACGCGGAAGCGATAGCCCTGTGCGGCGATGGTGGCGCTCTCCATATCAATGGCTACCGCGCGGCTCAGGTTGAACCGCAGCGCGGAGGCTGAGTAACGCAGCTCCCAGTTGCGGTCATCTGTCGTGACGACCGTACCGGTGCGCAGGCGCTGCTTAACTTCTTCGCCCGGCATGCCGCTGACCGCTTTGGTGGCGTCATACAGCGCACGCTGTACTTCGGCGATGCTCGGGATCGGGATATCCGGCGGCAGCACCGCATCAAGCACATGGTCATCGCGCAGATAGGCGTGGGCGAGCACGTAATCGCCAATCAGCTGGCTTTCACGCAGGCCGCCGCAGTGGCCAATCATCAGCCACACGTCCGGGCGCAGCACCGCCAGATGGTCACAGATGGTTTTGGCGTTCGAGGGGCCGACGCCAATGTTAATCAACGTAATGCCCTGACCGTCGGCGGTGATCAGGTGCCAGGCCGGCATCTGATGCTTTTTCCATGCCAGATCGGAGATGGCCTGCTCGGGGGCTTCGGTCTCTGCGGTGATCCAGATCCCGCCCGCGCAGGAGAGCGCAATATACGGGCTTTCCGGGTCGAGGATCTGGCTGCAGCCCCAGCGGACAAACTCGTCGACGTAGCGGGTGTAGTTGGTAAAGAGCACGAACGGCTGAAAATGTTCAGCGGGCGTACCGGTGTAGTGGCGCAGTCGCGCCAGGGAGAAATCGACCCGGCGGGCGTCAAAGTGCGACAGAGGAGAAAATTCTGCCGGGTGATAAATCCCGTCGGCGGTCTCATCGCCAATCTGCGACAGTTCCGTCGTCGGGAAGTGGCGGGTCAGCCCCGCGCTCATGGAACGGTCAAGGGTTAACGCCGAACCGTCAATTACGTACGGATAGGGGATCTCATGCTGCGAGGGCTCAACGGCAATGTGCGCGCCGTAATCCTGGTACAACAGCGTAAGTTGTTCTTCAAGATACGGGCGGAACAGGGCCGGGCGGGTGACGGTGGTGCTGTAGCAGCCGGAGTGGGTGAAACGGGCGTAGGCGCGGGTTTTTGGCGTCGTGCTGGCGCTGCCGTCCCAGGTCACAGAGAGCGATGGATAAACAAAAAGGCCCTCGTTTCTGGCCTTTTGGTCGGGAAGTTTCCCTGTTTCGATATATTCGCTGATGGCGCTGCGCAGCGCATTGACGGACTGTTCATACAGCGCGTCGAGTTTTTCCAGCGCCTGAGCCGGGGTCAGGCTGGAGCCCTTATTATTCATCTCTGTCTCCTTGTTCCACAGGTGTGCGACTCTACCCGATAGTATGTCACACGCCTGTGAAACAAAAGGGCGATCAGGTGTGGCGGGGCTCTTTCATCACCAGGGCCGTCGCAGCAGAGAGCAGGCAACCGGCCAGCAGATAAATCGCCACGCTGTGCCAGTTTCCGCCGGAGAAGGTCACCAGCGCGGCGGCAATAAATGGCGTAAACCCGCCGCCGACCACGCTTGCGACCTGGTAGCCCACGCCCGCGCCGCTGTAGCGGTAGCTGGCGCCGAACAGTTCGGTAAACATCGGCTGCTGGACGCAGACCACCATGTCGTGAGCGACGTTGGCGAGCATGATGGCGAAGAAGACAATCCAGAAGATCGACTGCGCCTCCAGCGCCATAAAGAATGGCCAGGCGCTGAGGGTTCCCACCAGCGCCCCGGTGATATAGACGCGACGGCGGCCAAAGCGGTCCGCCAGCCAGGCAAAGCAGGGGATGGTCAGGCAGCTGATCCCGCCAACCACCAGGCCGATATTCAGGAACAGTTCACGCGGCAGGCCGAGGTTCTGCGTCGAGTAGTTCAGGGCAAACGCCGTGACGATATACATCGTCAGCAGTTCACACAGGCGCAGGGCAATAATTTTCAGAAAAGCGCCAGGATGCCGGACGAGTGCCTCCATGACCGGCAGCCTTTTTTTGACGGCCGGTTTTTCCTGCTGCTTTTCGAACTCTGCCGACTCCTCCATGCCGTTACGGATCCACAGCGCGGCGATGACCAGCACGATGCTGAAGATGAACGGAATGCGCCAGCCCCAGCTCAGGAACTGCTCGTCGGTGGTAAGCTGGCTGATCAAGGAGACCAGCCCGGTAGAAAGGAGCAGACCCACGCCGTATCCGACCTGCACGCCGCTGCTGTAAAACGCTTTCTTATTTTTGGGCGCGCTCTCAACGGATAGCAGCGCCGCGCCGCCCCATTCACCGCCCACGGCGAAGCCCTGAATCGCCCGTAATGTCACCAGCAATACCGGTGCCCACCAGCCAATCGCGGAAAACGACGGGAGAATGCCAATCAGCGCCGTGGCGATCCCCATCATCCAGACGGTAAGCATCAGCATGCGCTTGCGGCCGAGGCGGTCGCCAAAGTGGCCGAAGATCACCCCGCCCAGCGGGCGAAACAGAAAACCGACGCCGAAGGTGGCAAACGCGGCGAGGGTGCCCATCGCGGGGCTGACCTGCGGAAAAAATTCGCGGTTAAACACCAGCGCGGCGGTAATGCCGTAGAGCAGAAAATCATACCAGTCGACGACGGCACCCGCGAAGCTGCCGAGTGCGGCGCGGCGGGCACGATTGAGCGAAGGTGTCTCCTCGTTGGGATGTGTGGAGGTGAGAGTGGAGTCCATAGTTGTCCTGTCTGCACTGATTTTTAATTATTGGTATAAGAAAAGGTCACTCACATAGCGGCCGTCATATAAACGGAACCTATGAGACTACCGCGACAGGGGGCCTGTGCAAACTGATTTTATTTCCTGATGGGTAATGCAAAACGGCTACGCTATGCTTACTAAAGAGCGAAGCGACTGAGGAAGGGAATATGTGTCGTAAAAAGGCGTTGGGCTGTCTTGCTGCGTTACTCATCAGCCAGAGCGTGCAGGCGGTGAGCTATCCTTTACCGCCGGCGGGCAGTCGCCTGGTGGGGAGCTCGCAGGTCATTACCGTGCCGGATCATAATACGTTACCGCTTGAGGCGTTTGCCGCGCAATACGGGCAGGGGTTGAGCAATATGCTGGAAGCGAACCCGGGCGTGGATCCTTTTTTGCCCAAATCCGGCACCCGGCTGGTCATTCCCCAGCAGCTGATTTTGCCCGACACCGTTCGCGAGGGGATTGTCATTAACGTGGCGGAAATGCGTCTCTACTATTACCCGCCGGGCAGCAATACCGTTGAAGTGCTGCCCATCGGCATCGGTCAGGCCGGGCGCGAAACCCCGCGTAACTGGGTAACGGCGGTTGAACGTAAGCAGGTGGGACCCACCTGGTCTCCGACGCCCAAAACGCGCCGTGCCTATGCGGCAGAGGGAAAAACGCTGCCTGCCTTCGTGCCCGCCGGGCCGGATAACCCGATGGGGCTGTATGCAATCTATATCGGCAGGCTCTATGCCATACACGGCACAAACTCCAATTTCGGCATCGGGCTGCGGGTGAGCCAGGGCTGTATTCGTCTGCGGAATAACGACATCAAATACCTTTTCGATAATGTTCCCGTCGGAACCCGCGTGCAGCTTATCGATCGGCCCGTTAAAGTCACCACGGAACCGGACGGCAGCCGCTGGGTGGAAGTGCATGAGCCGTTGTCACGTAACCGTGCGGAATTTGAATCGACCCGGAAAGTGCCGCTGCCGATATCGGCCGCGCTGCGGACAGAGTTGATCAACGAGGGTGCAGGTGCTGAGCTGGAACGGCGGTCAGGGATGCCGGTGAAGCTCGGCAATTGAGGACATTTTCGCCGGGTGGCGGCGTTGCCTTACCCGGCCTACGATTCGAGGTTTTTGTCGGTCGGGTAAGGCGCAGCCGCCACCCGACAATTTAACCCAACCCAGAAAAGCAAAAAGCCTGCTTTAAAAGCAGGCTTTTCAAATTTGGCTCCTCTGACTGGACTCGAACCAGTGACATACGGATTAACAGTCCGCCGTTCTACCGACTGAACTACAGAGGAATCGTGTGAACGGGGCGCATATTATCGACCTGCGTTCACCTTGTCAAAGGGTGGATCGCCGCCTTTTGATCGTTTGCTGACAAAATCGGCAAAGTGCTGTTTTTGACAGCGGAATGCACCGCTTTGGTGCGGATATACCTCTAATGGGGCAGATCATAAACTGCTGTTTCGGTAATAAAACCCCCCTCCATGATTAGGTTTCCTTATTTTCAGGCGCTTAGCGCCCGATTCAGACCGCCTGGTAAAAGTGGCATTCATATTGCAAAACCTGTTCAACAACGACAGCCGGTTCCGGCACAGCATTTCGAACAGGGGGCAAAATGAACTTAAGACGACTGAAATACTTCGTAAAAATCGTCGATATCGGCAGCCTGACTCAAGCAGCAGAAGTGCTGCATATCGCGCAGCCTGCGCTGAGCCAGCAGGTGGCTACTCTGGAAGGCGAGATGGATCAGCAGCTGTTGATCCGCACCAAACGCGGCGTCACGCCAACGGAAGCCGGAAAAATTCTCTATACCCATGCGCGCACGATTCTGCGCCAGTGCGAGCAGGCGCAGCTGGCGGTGAATAACGTGGGTCAGACCCTGAGCGGACACGTTTCTATTGGCCTGGCGCCGGGAACGGCCGCGTCCTCTATTACCATGCCGCTGCTGCAGGCCGTTCGCGCTGAGCTGCCTGAAGTGCTGGTGTACCTGCACGAAAACAGCGGGTCCGTACTGAATGACAAACTGCTCAACGGCCAGCTGGACATGGCGGTGCTTTACGATCGCTCCCCGGTGGCCGGGATCACCAGCCAGCCGCTGCTGAAGGAAGATCTCTATCTCGTGGGCACCCGCGACTGTCCGGGCCAGAGTGTCGACCTTACCGCCGTGGCAGAGATGAACCTCTATCTACCGCGCGACTACAGCGCCGTGCGCGTGCGCGTGGACGAAGCGTTCTCCCTGCGCCGCCTGACGGCCAAAATCATCGGCGAAATTGACTCGATCTCCACGCTGACCGCAGCCATTGCCAGCGGCATGGGCGTCACCGTGCTGCCGGAATCCGCCGCGCGTTCGCTGTGCAGCGCGGCGAACGGCTGGATGGCGCGGATCACCACGCCTTCCATGAGCCTGCCGCTCTCGCTGAACATGTCCGCACGCGGTTCGCTGTCGCCACAGGCGCAGGCGGTAAAAGAGATTCTGATGTCGCTGGTCAGCAAGCCATCGCTTGAGAACCGTGAACTCCAGCTCGTGAGCTGATATTCCATAAAAGCATAAGATGCTGGTTTTTATTATTTGTTCTGCAGCTCGGCTGACTCTAACAATAGAGCTATGTCAGATGCGCCGGAGTGAATCGTGAATTTCCAGCAGCTTAAAATTATCCGTGAGGCGGCCAGGCGGGACTACAACCTGACCGAGGTCGCCAATATGCTTTATACCTCTCAGTCCGGCGTCAGCCGCCATATCCGCGAGCTGGAAGAGGAGCTGGGCATAGAGATCTTTATCCGTCGCGGCAAGCGGCTGCTCGGCATGACGGAGCCGGGTAAAGCATTGCTCACCATCGCTGAGCGGATCCTCAACGAGGCCAGCAACGTGCGTCGTCTGGCGGATCTCTTCACCAATGATGCCTCCGGCGTGCTCACCATCGCCACCACCCATACCCAGGCGCGCTACAGCCTGCCGCCGGTGATTAAGGCGTTCCGCGAACTTTTTCCGGAGGTGCGTCTGGAGCTTATCCAGGGCACGCCGCAGGAAATTGAAGTGCTGCTGCAAAACGGTGGGGCGGATATCGGTATCGCCAGCGAACGCCTGAGCAACGACCCGCTGCTGGTGGCGTTCCCCTGGTTCCGCTGGTATCACAGCTTACTGCTCCCGGTCGATCATCCGCTGAATCAGGTCTCTCCCCTGACGCTGGAAGACGTTGCGAAATGGCCGCTCATTACTTATCGCCAGGGGATCACGGGACGTTCGCGCATAGACGAGGCCTTCAATCGTAAAGGGTTAACGCCCGACATCGTGCTGAGCGCGCAGGACTCTGACGTCATCAAAACCTACGTCGAGCTGGGTCTGGGTATTGGCCTGGTGGCGGAACAGTCCAGCGGAGAACGCGAGGACGGGAACCTGGTGCGTCTTGACACGCGTCATCTGTTTGACGCCAACACCGTATGGCTTGGCCTGAAGCGCGGACAGCTGCAGCGTAACTATGTGTGGCGCTTTATCGAGCTCTGCAACGCCGGGCTGTCGGTGGACGAGATTAAACGGCAGGTGATGGAGCCAGAAGAAGTGGCGATTGATTATCAGATTTAGGTGCGGGTTTGCCCGGTGGCGAGTGCTTACCGGGCTCGCCACTTAGCTGAATGGGTATTTTCTAAAGACCGCCTGTGATTCGAATGATTCGGCAAACGCCTGAATCGTTCTAAAATCCGCTGCGTTAACGATCTGCGGGATCATCGACTGAATAAAAGTCCAGACAACCGTGCTCGTGACGGCAACCTGATCGGGAACGGCGGTGGCGGGACGCCCCTCCAGTAAGGTATTCCATTCCCTGCAGGCCGCCAGCAGCTGGATTGTAATGCGTTCGACCCATGAAACGTGCTGCTTTTCCACCGGACGCAGGTTGTGTTCATACACATTTTGCACAGCTTTCTCAGCGGCGGCGAGAATAAAGCCCAGCGTCTGAAGATCGTTTGCCTGCGCATCCGGCGCGACGGGCAGGAGTCTCCGCTCGGGGTCGGCCTGAGCCTCAAAATAATTCAGAATCAGCGAGGAATCCATCAGACGTATTCCGTTATCCAGAACCAGCGTCGGGGCTTTTACCGCGGGGTTGATCCGGGAGAATGCGTCGAAGGTGCTAAAGACTGACAGCGGCTGGCTTTCAAACTCAACCCCATAAAGCTCAAGGGAGATCGCCACGCGCCGTACATAAGGTGAATCCATCATGCCAACAAGCTTAATCATCTTTCCCGTTTTCCTGTCTGTGTGAAAGAACGCGTCATTGAAAAGGATGACCCGACATTACAATACAATTTGCATGGCGAATATCTTCAGTATCTTACCGTAAGGGTTAGTATTACTGACATATGGTCAGGTTGCCGCTGTATATCCAGCGCAGATAAGGAAGTGCTTTCATGTCGGATTTTCCACCCATTGCCAGTTTGCGAAGCTTTGAAGCCGTCGCCCGTCTTGGCAGCGTGACGCTGGCGGCGAAAGAACTCCACGTTACCCATTCCGCTATCAGCCAGCAGATCAAAACGCTGGAGGAGATGGTGGGCGTAAAGCTGTTTATCCGTCAGGGGCGAGGAGTGCAGATCAACGAAGAAGGGCGGCTCTATGCCTTACAGGTACGCGAGGCGTTGAACCACATCGCGGATGCCACCCGGCTCGTGCAGGTGAAGCCGAGAAAGCAGGAGTTGACGCTGGCGATGGTGCCGTCATTTGGATGCCACTGGTTATTACCGCGTCTGGCTCGTTTTCGGGCGAAGTATCCGCTTATTACCCTGCGGATCCAGGCCAGTCTGACGGTCACCAGCCTGCAGCAGGAAGGGATAGATATCGCGATACGGATGGGGCAGGGAAACTGGGAAGGGAGCGAAAGTCATTATCTTTTTTCCGATGAGCTCATTGTGGTGGCCACACCGGGCTATAACGGGGGCGTGCTGCCCGCTACGCCAGCGGAGATTGCAAAGAGTCATATTATTTTCTCCATGGAGTCGTGGAAAACGTGGTGCGTGAATGCGGGGCTGGAGAAAGAGATTGTGCCTGGCGGTTTATGTATTAACGACTCCAATATCATTATCGAAGCCGTTCGGCTCGGGAAAGGCATCGCGCTGGAGCGTCGCTCTCTGGTTCAGGATGCCATCACCCGAGGTGAACTGGTCCAGCTAACCTCCATCACTGCGCCATATCCCTGGCCTTACTGGCTGGTGACAGCGCAGTCAAAGGAGGAGAAGCCGGAGGTGGGGCTTTTTGTGGCGTGGCTGGATGAGGAGGTGGCGGCCTGGCGGCGAGCGGTGAGTGCTGTGGAAAGTAACTAACCCTAATGAGCGAATCAGGGTCTGGGAGGGAGTGACTTATTATTGGAATTAGGGACATGCTGCTGCATCAATTCAACGATCCAATCAATAAAAACGCGCAGTCTGGCGTTGACGTGGCGGTTAGGCGGAAATGCCAGGTACAGGGGCATTGGCTTAATACGCCAATGTTCGAATAGCCGAATCAAGGAACCACAAGCCTGATGCGCTTCTGCCATATAGACCGGCAGCGCAATCACGCCTAACCCGGCTAACCCAGCTTCGAGGTAAGCATTGCCATCATCCACGGCAAGGACATAGCTCCCCGTGATGTCAATATGTTCACTCTCACTGCGCAGTACCAGCGGATCAATCTTACCGGTGCGCGAGGACAAGAACCCTACAATGCGATGGTCGGTGTTTTCCAGCTCTCGCGGGTGCGCAGGGGCGCCGAGGCGTTCCAGATAGCTCGGTGCGACGTAAACACCGATTTGCAAATCGCCGACATGGCGTGCGATCAGGGACTGGTCGTTGATTTCGCCGCCGCGCAGGACGCAATCCACGTTGTCGCCGATCAGATCCACCACCCGGTCGCTCACGCCCATATCGAACTGGATATCCGGGTAGCGTGCGTGAAAAGCCGGAAGCGCCGGCACCAGGATGAGGCGGGCCAGCGGACTGGGCACGTCTACCCGTAGCCGCCCCCTGGGCGTCATCGTCGCGCTGGACAGGCTGTTTTCAGTATCTTCCATGTCCGCCAGCAGGCGGATGACGCGTTCGTAGTAGACCGCGCCATCGGGGGTCACACCGAGCCTGCGGGTGGTGCGATGGAGCAATTTGACGCGCAGGCGCGCTTCCAGCTGCTGAATGAGCTGCGTCACCGTGGTTTTGCTCATATGAAGCGTTTGGGCAGCCTTTGTGAAACTACCTGCCTCAACCACGCGAGCAAAGGCGCGCATCGCGTCGAAACGATCCATTCCTTATCCTCTCTTTTCACCGATTGTTTGGATATTACAAACAATGATGGACAAAGTCGCTTGTTTATCCGCCCGAACCTGCACCTGTAAAGTGTCTTTATGTTCAACGGGCTGATTTTGCCCTATTGCAAAGGTACAAACATGACAGCACGCGAAGCCGTTTTTCCCTCCGGTCGACAGGCGCTCTATGAGCGCAATCGCTATTCACCGGCCATCAAATCCAACGGTTTCTTGTTCGTTTCGGGGCAGGTGGGTAGTCGCGAGGATGGTTCGCCTGAACCCGATCTGAAAGCGCAGGTCAGGCTGGCCTTCGATAATCTTAATGCTGTCCTCGCGGCTGCGGGCTGCACGTTCGCTGACTTGGTTGACGTGACCCTCTTTGTCGTCGATCCCGAGTCAAACCTCGACGCTATCTGGAGTATCCTGCCAGAATATTGGGGGGACGCGCCTTATCCTACCTTGACCGGGATCGGCGTGACGTGGCTGTACGGATTTAAGTTTGAGATTAAGGTGATTGCCAGGCTGGATGCGATTCAGAGTTAACTTCAGAGATGCAGTCCCGTAGGTCGGGTAAGGCGAAGCCGCCACCCGACAATTTTACCCGACGCAGAAAAGCAAAAAGCCTGCTTTAAAAGCAGGCTTTTCAAATTTGGCTCCTCTGACTGGACTCGAACCAGTGACATACGGATTAACAGTCCGCCGTTCTACCGACTGAACTACAGAGGAATCGTGTGAACGAGGCGCATAGTAGCGACCTCAGTTCGCCTTGTCAAAGGGTGAAATCGCGCTTTTTGTTCGTTTGCCGACAATTTCAGCAAATCGCTGATTTTATAGTAAATTTGCTTCGAAATTACACAGCAAAATGCGCCGCCCGCAGGCGGCGCTCGGGATTAGAACAGTACGGAGTAGTTCAGACCAAACGTCCGTCCACGGCCTTTATAGGTATACAGGCCCGGTGCACCGTAGGTTGGGCTATACAGCCCCGGCGCGCGCTGGCCCCAGGCGGTGGTATAGTCTTTGTCCAGCAGGTTCTCCACGCTGAAGCTGACTTTACCCACCGGCAGGGCGTAGCTGCCCAGGAAGTCGACCGTGTTGTAGCCATCGATCTTCTTGCCGTCGGCGTCAGAGACGTCAAAGGTCTGCGTGCTCTGCACGCGCAGGGTCCAGTCGCCCGGCGCCCAGTTGACCCACGCGCTGGCTTTCGACGGGCTGGCGCTGTCGACCGTCAGCTTCTCCCATTTCCCGTTTTCGCGGGTTTCAGACTTAATGGCGTTAAAGTTCGCGCCCGTGCTCCAGTCGCTGTCGGTGAAGAAATAGTCCACCTGACCTTCCACCCCGTAGATACGACGCTTGTCGTCTTCCAGGTTGATGGTCATGTCCGTCTTGTTGATGGTGATGGTTTTATCCGAGAGCGAGTAATATGCCGCAACCTGGGTGCGCAGGTTATCCCCGGTGTAGCGCCAGCCCAGCTCATAAGCGTTGACCTTGATACCGTCCAGCTTCGAGTCGTTGACGTTGACGCTGTTCAGCAGGCGATAGTGACCGTTGCTGAGCTGATAGGTCCCGGAGCCGTAGTACTTCGCCAGGTCCGGAATTTCGAAGCCCTGGGAGAAGTTAAACCACAGCTGCTGCTGTTCGGTCAGGCGACCGAGGATCCCGGCGTTAAACAGGAAGTTGTTGTAATCGGTTTTCCCGCCCGGCACCGCGTCGGCGGAGGTGGCTTTCCCGGTAGCGATGGCCTGCTGCTGGGTGTAACCGACAAAGTCGTCCACCTTGTTCTCGGTGTACTGGTAGCGCACGCCGCCGCTCAGGGTGATGGCGTCAATGTCATAGCTGGCCTGCAGGAACGGGGCGAGGTTAGTGATGCTATAACCCGGGTAGCGGCCCACGTTGTAGGCGTTATCCAGCTCCATGCCGCCACTTGCCGCAGCTTTTTTCAGGTTGAAGAACTGCTGGTTGGCGTCGAAGGTTTCGTGGTCGGCATCCATACCCCAGGTCAGCGTCAAATCGTCCACCGGTTTGCTGTTCAGCGTCAGCTTGCCGCCGTAGAAATCGGTTTTCTGCTGCGACGCGCCGATGCTGGTGACCACACCTTTGGTCAGGGTTGGGAACGGATAGTAGGTCAGGCTCTCGTCGCGATAGTAAATCTGCGCGACCAGATCCTGGCCCCAGAAGTCGGTATTGGAGTATTGCAGGTTGATCAGATGGCGCTCGGTACCCGGCACGCGGTCAGAATCGAGGTTACCTTTGTTGTACGCGGTCGCATCCCCCGTGACCGCCGAGAAATTCTTCCCGAGATACAGACCATGCTTGCCGTCGGACTCGCTCTTGTAGTACTGGGTCGTCAGCTGCAGCTGTTGATGATCGTCGATGTTGAGGGTGCCTGTGCCCATCACGTCGATACGGTCAGAATACTGTAAGCCGGTCTGGGTGTTATCAATGATCACCTCGTCGCCGTTGCCGTCATACCAGCCGCCGTAGCGCTGATACGACACCGACAGACGACCGGACGCGTTATCGTTGCCGCCGCTGACCGCTGCCGACACGTTCTCATCGTGGTCGTTGTGGCTGTTGAACCCGCTTTTAGCCCCGGTCTGGAATTCGACTTCGGTCTCAGGCTGGCCTTTTTTGGTGACGATGTTCACCAGACCGCCGGTACTGCCGCCGCCGTAGAGTGACGTGGCGCC
The DNA here is from genome assembly GCF_000286655.1 of Enterobacter sp. SST3. Lineage (NCBI taxonomy): Bacteria > Pseudomonadati > Pseudomonadota > Gammaproteobacteria > Enterobacterales > Enterobacteriaceae > Enterobacter > Enterobacter sp. SST3. The sequence continues at coordinate 210,938 of NZ_ALNS01000001.1, forward strand.
GGAGATAACCTCGATACGGTCAATGTTGAACGGATCGATAGAGTCGAGCTGGCGGCTGTCGCTGCGGGACGAGTTCAGGCGCACGCCGTCCACCATCACCATCATGGAGCGGCCGCGCAGGTTCATGCCGTAGTTGGTACGCCCCTGGCTGCTGACGTCCATGCCCGGAATCAGCTGCGCCAGCACTTCTTTAATCTCTTTCCCGCCCTGAACCTGCTGCTCAATTTCAGCCCGCTCGATGACCCAGGTGGTCTGCGCCATCTCCGCCACGCTGCGGTGCGCGCGGCTGGCGGAGACCACGATATTTTCTTCCTTTTGTTCTTCCGCCCACGCAGAGGTAGAAAGCATTGCAAGCAAGCAAGGATTTAAAACCCAAAGATGAGAACGTTTCATTGTTATGTTGACCCTGATTGTGTGTGTCAGTACTCGGTGGTTTTTGCTAATGATTTAAAAACCTGGCTGTTCTCCGGGCTGGTGGTGCTTCGCCAGTGGATAACGCCGGGGGTGGTAGCCAGCTCAAACGGCTCGTCGGCGTGCGCGCGATTCAGAATTCGCGCCGCGCGCCAGGCCATCAGGCTGAGCTGGGGTTCGGCAATGCCGAGACGGTGCATCCCGGCATTCACGGCAAACAGGCGGTTACTCTGCGGGCCGTCCCATTCGAGGGTGAAATCGTTGTTGATGCAGAAGGCTTCGTCCGTATCCAGATGCAGGCGGTGAGACAGCGGCGCCAGGAACGCAGGCTGCACGGCGCGATAGCCGGTGGCGAAAATCACAACGTCACTCTCCAGCTGCTCACGGCCGCCGTCGAGGTGATGCTGTATGCTCAGACGCTGTCCGTTTTCCAGGCGCGTCAGGGCCGTCACCGAGCGGGACGGCATCAGGTGCGCCCAGGGTTTTTCACGCAGCACTTCAAAGCGGTGGTACATGGCGCGGTAAATCGCCAGCAGGGACTCGGTGGTGATCCCGTCGGAGGTCATCTTCTGCTCGTGCAACATCTGACGACGCGCCTCTTCACCGAGCGTGGAGAAGCTGTCCACGTACTCCGGCGTGAAATACTCGTTAGCAAAGGCGGCTTCATCCAGCGCGTTGTAGTTGTTGCGCCGCGAGACCCAGTTCAGGCTCAGCGGCTGGCCCCATTCGCCGCGGAAAATATTCAGGAACAGGTCGGCGCCGCTCTGGCCGCCGCCGACAACGGTGACGCGCTTGCCCGCGAGATCCGGCGTGCGCAGCATCATCTCGCTGGCGTGGAAGCAGGTATCGTCCTGCGCCGTGACGCAGTCCGGCAGGTTGATCTGCTTACCGATCCCCACGCAGACGTGGCGCGCCAGGAAGCGATCGCGCTGGGTCACTACCTCAAACAGGCCGCTTTTCTCATCAAAGCTCACCTGTTGTACCTGCTGGCTGAAGGCGAGGTTGGTGAGGTTGTCCGCCGCCCAGCACAGGTAGTCGGCAAACTCCTCCCGTGAAACGGTGCGCTGCTCGGTGGTCAGGAAGCGGTAGAACTTTTTACGCTGCACCAGGTAGTTCAGGAAGCTGTGGCGGTTGGTCGGCTCGACGGCACTGACCAGATCCTTCAGGAAGCTGGTCTGCATGTGGCAGTCCGGCACCATCATCCCCGGGTGCCAGGAAAAGTGCGGTTTGCGCTCAAGAAACAGCGAGCTAAAGCCGTCCAGCCCTTCTGCGAGGGCGGCGATGCTAAGGTTAAACGGGCCGATACCAATGCCGATGAAATCATAGGTTTTCATTGCGCGGACTCCCGGGAGGCCAGAAAAAGAGGGTTATCAAGGTCGGTGACGTAGTTCGGCAGCATGCGGCTGCCGCCGTCGTGTTCGGAGAAGGTCAGTTTGACCGGGTTGAGGATCACGCGAATAATCTGCGGCTTAAACAGGTCGAACGTCGCAAAGCGCTCGGCAAGCTCGGGGTGCGCGGCCATATAGCGGTGCAGAACGCCGGCGAGGATCTGATAGAAACGCGTTTCGCTGACGCCGCTTTGCAGCGTGAGGCGTGAAATAAAGCGCAGCACCGTCACGAAGTTGCCGGTTTGCAGATCGTGGATGATGTAATCCGCGCTCAGGCGCGCCGTGACGGCCTTCACCTGTTCCGGCAGGCTCTGGGCCTGCGGGAAATCTTCATCCACCAGGCGCATATCGCCCTGGAAATCCTTCAGCAGGATGCGCTGTGGGATAGAGTCCTTCATCACCAGCGTCACGTTCTGCCCGTGGGCGATCAGCGCCACGCCGTAGCGGCAGAGCAGGTGATAGAACGGGATCACCGATGCCTCAAACAGCTTTTCCAGCCACGCGTCGGCGCTTAGCCCGGAACGGTTGATCCACGCGTCGATGAGCGGGCGCCCGGCGTTATCGGTTTCCATCAGCGCCGCCAGCAGCACCGCCTGTTCACCCTCCTGCAGATAGCAGGACGGGTTCTCGCGCCAGATCACCCCCAGCATCTCCTGATAGCGGTACGGCGCTTTCGGCAGCGCCGCATAGCCCGGATGCGACAGATATCCGGCGGCGGGTTCGCCAAGTACCTGCGCGCCAGAGCGGGCAAGCGTGGCGTCGGTGGCAAACTGCTGCTGCAGCCAGCGCGAGGCCAGCGGCCCGGCGGCAATGTATTTGCCCGGAATACCGCGATAGCAGGAGGTGTTGTAGATCGTCAGCGGAAGCTTGATGTCAAACGGCGCGCGACGGCTGGCGTTGGTGAGCGTGCGCAGAGACTGCTGCGCCAGGTACTCATCGCCAAACTCGCCCAGCTCAACCATCTCACCGCGCGCCAGCTGCGGCAGGAAATGAATGGCGATCTTCTGCTGCCACTGCCACGGGTGCAGCGGCACCGGCAGCCAGCTCTCGTCGAGGCCCAGCGCCTGCCAGCGGGCGTCAAAGCGGGCGCGCTCGGCGTTGTCCATGGCGCTCGCCAGCAGGGCGCTGATATCGCAATCGGCGTCGCTGCTCCAGACCAGATGCTCTCGCTGAACGGCAACCCAGTGCAGACGAAAACGTCCGCGGTACTCCGGTGCGTACTGGCGCAGCGCGTCCAGCCCCCAGCCGCGGCGACCTTTGTTGAAAATAAACTTCGGGTGACCGCGCATCAGGCACTGTAATTCGTCCGGATCGAGGTGGATCAGCGCGTCCGCATCCAGCGCGTCACGCGCCTGCAGCAGCTGCATGTCGCCGCGCAGCGTGGCGTAGAGGTCCTCCATGTGCTCTGCCGTTTGCGCGTCGCTCATCTCCAGCACCGTCGCCAGCTGCAGCAGCGCGCTTTCCGCTTCGACGGCATCGCCGCTGGCGGTGGTCAGGCTGTCCGGGTCGATATGCAGCCAGCCCCAGATCCCGCGCGTGGCGCAAAACTGCCAGGACGCGTTGCCCATGGCGATGCGCCAGCCGTCCGACGAAACCGGCTCGGCGCGCAGGGTGCGCTCGTATTCCAGCTCGGCGAGGATCTTCGCCACCATCTCGCGGTTCACTTTTTCCCAGAGCGCGTTCACAGGCCCACCTCGCTGAAGAAGCGGTGACGCTGGCTCATAATGAGGCGCGAGCGTTTATGCGGGAAGTCGAACTCTTTCACCGTGTCAAAACCGGCAGAGGAAAGGTGACGGAACAGGCGCTGGTTGTCGAAGCGCGGCTCGGCCACGATGCGCGTGGTGCGCGGTTCATCGAGATACAGGTAGTGGCTCAGACCGCGCAGCCAGCTGCGGATGTACTGCGCGCCGCGCCAGTTCTCTTCGCCCACCAGCATGTGCAGCCCGCGGTCAAACGGCTGCCAGCGGTAGTGGCGGCCAATGCGGTCTTCCGGTGCCCAGTAGAGTTCAAAATAGCCAAACGGTTGATCGTCGAAGCAGCCAATAACCGGGTAGCAGTAGGTCGAGTCGAGCTGACGGCGCAGGTAGTTTTCCTGCTCGGCCTGCGGGCCCGCCATCTCCCAGAAGGCGTTCACACGCGGGTTATTCATCCAGCGGGTAAAACGCTCGCCGTCCAGCGCCACGTCGGCCACGCGGAAGCTGAGGGTACGCTTAATTTGCGGATCGTAACGGCGATACACCTCACCCTGCGGGCGGCGAGGGCGCAGCGGGAAGTACAGTTGACGGCTCTCGTCAAACTGCATTCCGCCGCTCGCCTGCAGGCGTTCGCCCTTCAGCCACAGCGGCAATTGCCAGAAGGCGTCGCGCGCCAGATAATCACCGTGGGCCAGGCCAAACAGCGCCTGCGCCTGGGGTTCATCCTGCCAGTCCGCCCACGGCAACGTAATGCCGGTCAGCGCGGGGGCGGCCACAAACAGCTGATCCAGGGCTTCCACCAGCCAGCCGTCCGGGATCCCCTTCAGACGCTCCAGCACCGCGCTGCCGTCGAGACCCAACGCCAGCGGCAGGGCGCGATCCGTTGCGGTGCAGTGAAAGCCGTAGCCGGAATGGACGATATTCGCGATAGCCATCACGCCTTCTCCTTGTAGAACGGGTTGCTAAAGTCGAAATAGATCACCGCCGGATCGGCGATGGTGTTTTCATTGCGATCGTGCAGGTAGCAGAAGAAGTTGCCTTTGCAGTTCCAGGTCGGGCTGTCGAGCACGTAGTCGAGGCAGCGGGTCTGCTTCGCCGTGCGGCGCAGTTCTGCCAGCGCGTCGCGCACCCGGGACATCAGGCTCTCTTCGCTGTCGAAACCGGCGGCGGCGAGGGCGGCGGTGACGGCAAGGGTAGAGTTCAGCAGCAGGTAGTAAGGGAAGTAGCGCAGCAGCTGGCTCTCGCCGAAGCGGTTTTCCACCTCAGTTTCGCCCGCCTCTTTCAGCCACGCGTCGGCGCCTTCGGTCCACGCGCTGCCCTGGCAGTCGCGGTAGATCAGCCCGACCGGGAAATCCTGCTGCATCTCAACGAGGATATTTTGCTGGTGCGCCAGAAGGACCAGACCGTAGTCCGCCTCGGCGCTGAACAGCGGAAGCAATACGCGGTCGCAGTAGGCGTCCAGCCAGCAGCGGGCGGCCTGGGCGAGCGGTAAATCAAGACGCTGGCTCAGACGGCGCACCGCCGCGGCGAGCAGGCTGTCACCGCCGTCCGGCGCGGCCTGCGTCAGGCTCACCAGCACGTTGGTCTGGGTGTCTGGCGTATCGAACAGCAGATTGACGCGCAGGGCCATCAGGCTCTCTTCCTGAATAGTGCCGCTCTCGTCACGCAGCCCCGCCCAGCCGTCTTCCTGCATCACGCGCATGGTCGGGTAGCGCGCCTGTAAATCCTGCCAGCGTTCCGTTTTTGCCAGACGCGCCAGGCGCATGCCGCGCTTCACCTCTTTCACCGACAGCGTCCGCACGGAGTTGGTCAGGCGCACGCTGAGGGAGAACTTAATCATGTCGCTGTTGGTCTCGCTGTACAGCGAGCGGGAGGAGCTGGTGGGCAGCCACTGTGCGCCCGCTTCACCCAGGTCCTGCAACGAACCGTTTTCCACCAGACGCTGGCACCAGTTCTGCTCCAGCAGATAGTCGGCCTGCCACGGGTGCATCGGCAGCAGCCAGCGGGTGTCGGTAAAGTGGCCGAGCAGCTCGGGCGCGCTCTGGGCCGCAAAGCGCAGCAGACGCTCACGCAGGGAGACGTTCAGGCTGTCGCCGGCAACGAGCGTGCTCTCAACGGCAAACCAGCGCAGCGGGAAGCGGGAGGCGAAATCGGGCAAATAGCGGCGCGCCTCGGCTTCGTTGAACGGCTCGTGGGACTTCGGTGCCGGGTGAAACGCATGGCCGACCAGCAGCGCCTGTTCCGCTTCGGCAAACGTCAGCGGCTTATCGCGCAGGGTTGCCCAGCGGTGGCGTAAATCAATCGCCTGCCAGGTGTGTGCATGGCTTTCGAGAACGCGCTGCTTAAAACGCGCCAGCGTATCGGCATCCAGCGAGCCTTTTACGGACGGTTTTTCAAGAATTAAATCAAGCAGTTGAGGGAAAGTGACGGCGTCACCCCTGTCGCTGTTGCTCTGAATCCGCGTTGCCGGGAAACGGTACTGATGATGCTGGGTGGGTGAGAAATAGCGTACCGGCACCCGAAGCGCCTGGGTTTGGGAAAGCGGGATATGGATCTCAGATAGTGCATCCGCATCGGTAGCGGGGAGATAGCGCCAGTCCTTCGTTTCACGCAACAGGGCGTTTAAAAAGCACTGGGCTGCAACGTCTGTACCGGCGGCGCGGAGCAGAGCACGCATAGATGTACCTCATTCCATGATTGATAATAATTCTCGTTATGATATTCATTCTGTTTACACTCGCAACCATTTTTGCAATATTTGTTTTCATAAACTTCATAATTTCCACACATTTATTGACACTATGTTCACATTCTCATGCGCGCTGACTCTGAAACCTTGACGGAAAACGTCACTTCAAAAGCTAACTGGCCCCTGGCGCTATCTGCGGGGTTACTGGGCATCGGGCAAAACGGTTTGCTGGTGATGCTCCCGCAGCTGGTCACCCTGACCGGGCTGTCACTCTCGGTCTGGGCCGGGCTGTTGATGTTTGGATCCATGCTCTTTTTACCGGCCTCGCCCTGGTGGGGGCGTCAGAGCGAGCGGAAGGGGTGTAAGTCCGTCATGCTGGCCTCGCTAAGCGGCTATCTGGCCAGTTTCGTCGTGATGGCGCTGGTGGTCTGGGCGATGGCGGCCGGAAGGCTGGATACGGTCTGGGGGCTGGCGGGGCTTATATTCTCGCGCCTGCTCTACGGACTGACGGTCTCGGGGCTGGTGCCTGCGGCCCAGACGTGGGCGATTCAGCGTGCGGGACTGGAGAAAAGAATGGCGGCGCTGGCGACGATAAGCTCCGGCCTCAGCTGCGGGCGTTTGCTCGGCCCGCCGCTGGCGGCGCTGATGCTCAGCGTTAATCCGGTGGCGCCGCTCTGGCTGATGGCGGTTGCGCCGCTTCTCGCTCTGCTGCTGGTGCTTCGCGAAGTCGCCGATCCGCCGCTGCCGCCGGTAGCCCATCAGGCAACCCGCCTGCAGGCCTCCATGCTGCCGTTCCTGCTGCTGGCGCTGCTGCTGGCGGCGCTGGTGAGCCTGATGCAGATTGGCCTGTCACCGCATCTTAGCCCCTTGCTGGACGGTAACGCCCGGGACATCAGCCATCATGTTGCGCTTCTGCTGAGCCTGGCCGCGCTGGCCACGCTCGCGGCACAGTTTCTGGTGGTCCGCCCGCAGCATTTCAGCCCGGTGACATTGCTCAGCATCGCGGCGGTGCTGATGGTGGCTGGGCTTGGGCTGATGTCTGTCGCCGGTTTAGCGCTGTTCTACGTGGGGATTGTTATCACGTCACTCGGGGCGGCGATGGCCACGCCGGGCTACCAGCTGCTGCTGAACGATCGGCTAACCACGGGGAAAGGGGCGGGCGTCATCGCCACCAGCCACACGTTAGGCTACGGCGTCAGCGCGCTGATGGTGCCGGTCGTGACGCGCTTTTACGGGGAGCAGTCTTTAACGGTGGCCGCGTGGGGAATGGCATTGCTGTTTTTAGCCCTGAGCATAGGGGTATGGTCAACCGAGCGTACCCCTGCTGAAAAAGCTTAATGAAACTGGCGGGACGAATGCCCGCCGGACGCCTCATTCTGCCGCAGGCGCTGTAGCGGATCCTGCTGATAAAACTGGCAGAAACGTTGCCAGAGGGCCGGAAAACGGGGCGCGAAGAGCTCGGGCGCGCTGAAGAAGTACTCGGAGAGCACCGCAAAGCACTCTGCCGGGTCGGTTGCCGCATAGGCGTCAATGCTGGCCGCGCTTTCGCCCACCAGGTCTATTTCATCCTGGATGTTATCCATCGCCGCGTGCAGGTCGTGCTCCCAGCCCGCCACTTCGCGAAGCGGGATCCGCGGGACGCCGCTGGCGCGATCGCCGTTGCGGGTGTCCAGCTTGTGTGCCACTTCATGGATAATTAGATTAAAACCGGAGGCGTCGAACGAGTCCTGAATATCGAGCCAGTTGAGGATAATCGGCCCTTGCTGCCAGCTTTGTCCGGACTGCACCACGCGCTGGTTATGCACCAGCCCAATATCGTCCTGCCATTCGTCATCCACCACGAACGGCGCAGGATAGATAAGCACTTCGTGGAAACCGTCCAGCCACTCAATGCCGAGTTCAAGCACCGGCAGACAGAAAAGCAGCGCGATGCGGGCGTTTTTCAGGGGATCGAGTTCAAACCCCTGCAGCGGCACCAGGCGCTTTTGCTGTAAAAAACGATCCGCCAGCTGAACCAGTTTCGATTGTTCATCCGGGTTTAGATTAGCCAGAACAGGGATCGTCAGCGCGTCATCCCATGGCAGCGCCACATCCCGGCCAGCCTCATTCGTTTTCCAGGGCCACTTTATCATCGCTTTGCTCGCAAACTCGTCACTTGAACAAAAATGGGAAAGTCAGGTTAGGTTAAGATGCCAGAATATCGCCTGCTGCGACAAATCCAGCCTGAATAAACTATCATTTCGTACGTAGCGGTGGGTAGCGGTTTGCGGGCATCACCTTCATTTTGTGAAGTCTGTCGTAGCCTTTATCCGCAGGTGGGGTGAATAAATCAGTACGGTATTGAAAAGATGAGCGATTTCAAAGGTAACAAGCAGGACCTGCCCAGTCGACTGTGTGTGCACTGCCAGCGGCCCATGACGTGGCGCAAGAAATGGGCGAAATGCTGGAATGAGGTTAAATACTGTTCTGAGCGCTGTCGCAGGAGCCACCGTTGACCGAGCTACGTCTGATCCTGGGCGATCAGCTTAATCCGCATCACAGCTGGTTTGATACCTGCAGTCCGAACATCATTTACGTGATGCTGGAACTCCGGGCAGAAACCGCCTATGTGCTTCATCACGCCCAGAAAGTTATCGCTATCTTCGCCGCCATGCGGGCGTTTGCCTCTGCATTAAAGGAGAAGGGGCATCGGGTGAGGTATGTCCGACTTTCTGACAGCTCGAACCGCGGCGCGCTGGAAGACAATCTCAACGCGCTTGTCGCGCATTACGGCGCGGGCAGGGTGATATGGCAGGAGCCCGACGAATGGCGTCTTGATACGCAGCTGCAGGCGTGGGCGAAAACGGTCTCCGTTGAAACGGCCTGCGTCAGCAGCGAGCATTTTTTCACCGTGCGGGAACAGGTCAGCGCGTTTTTTGCGTCACGCAAAAGCTGGCGAATGGAGTACTTTTACCGGGAAATGCGTCGTCGGCACGGCGTCCTGTTGACGTCAGCAGGCGAGCCGGAAGGGGGGAAATGGAATTTCGATGCTGAAAACCGCAAGCGCTGGTCCGGCGAGCCTCCCGCGCCTGGGGACGCGCGTCCCTGCCACGATCGTTCCGCCTTATGGGCGGAGATCCAACGCTGCGGCGTAAAGACCTTCGGCGAACCGCAGGCCGACAATTTTCGCTGGCCGCTCAACCGTTCTGAAGCCAAAGCCAGGCTGAATGAATTTATCACGCACGTGCTCCCGCAGTTTGGAAACTGGCAGGACGCGATGCACACGGAGGAACCTTTTCTTTTCCATTCGTTAATTTCGTTTGCGCTGAATACAAAGATGCTTAATCCGCGGGAAGTGGTTGCCGCCGCCCAGCAGGCGTGGCGTTTGGGCCACGCGCCGCTGCCTGCCGTTGAAGGGTTTATCCGGCAAATTCTCGGCTGGCGGGAGTATGTGCGCGGGATCTACTGGTCGCAGATGCCCGGCTATCGGGAACTGAATGCCTTAGACCAGCACGCCCCGCTGCCGGACTGGTTCTGGACGGGCAAAACGCAGATGCGCTGCCTGGCGCATGCCGTTGGGCAGTCGCTCACCGAGGCTTACGCCCACCATATCCAGCGCCTGATGGTCATTGGAAACTTTAGCCTGCTCAGCGGCCTGTCGCCGCAGGCGGTTCATGAATGGTATCTGGGCGTCTATATTGACGCCTTTGAGTGGGTGGAACTGCCCAATACCCTCGGCATGAGCCAGTTTGGCGATGGCGGGTTGCTGGCCAGTAAGCCCTACGTCTCAAGCGCGTCATACATTCATAAGATGAGTAATTACTGTCAGGGGTGCCGGTATCAGCACAACCAGCGTACCGGAGAGCAGGCCTGCCCCTTCAATGCCCTTTACTGGGACTTCTTTGCGCGCAATCAGGCGCGTCTCGGCAACAATCCCCGCCTGGGCATTGTCTTTAAACAGCTTGCGGACATGACGGAAGAGGATCGGCAGGCCATTACCGACCGCGCCGGGTACGTCCGCCTGCATCTCAACGACCTCTGATCGGTATTTCAACGCCTGGGCGGTTGCGGCAGGTCAATAAGACGCTATTATTTTTGACTTTGTTGCGTATTCCATGACAGGACATCCAGACGCTATGCCCGTGAATTTTGACCTTAACGATCTTTATGCTTTCAGAGCGTTAGTGGAATACGGTAACTTCCGTGTCGCCGCTGAATCTATCTGCTTATCCCAGTCGGCGCTGAGCCGCAGGATTGAAAAGCTAGAAGCCGCGCTGGGAAACAGGCTGTTCGATCGCACCACCCGCCGCGTGGCGCTGACGCTCTACGGGCAAAACTTTGCCGAGCGCTCCGCGCAGCTGCTCGACAGCGTGGAGTCAATGCTGGCGGATGTCGATAAGGCCAGCGAAGAGCGGACGGGGCTGATCGCGGTTGCCGCGGTACCTTCCGCGGCCTGTTACTTTATGCCCGACGTGATCCGGCGTTTTCAGTCTCGCTATCCGCGCGTTCGCATCAAGCTCATCGACAGCAGCGCGGGGAATGTGATTGACGCCGTGGCCCGCAGCCAGGCGGATTTTGGTATCTGCTTTGCAGGAAATCTGCCGTCAGAAATCGAGTTTTTCCCGCTGGTGGAGGATGTCTACGTCGCGGCGTGCCGAAAGGATCACCCCGTGGCGCAGAAGAGTCACCTGACGTGGCAGGCGTTTTACCAGCAGGATTATATCTCCCTCGATAAAACGTCAGGTAACCGTAACCTGCTCGATCGGATGCTGGGGGATATTATTCCCGGGCGCCCCAGCGTCTGCGAAACGCGTCACGTCACCACGATGCTCGGTATGGTAGAGGCGGGGATTGGCATCGCTGCCGTTC
>NZ_ALNS01000002.1:0-3202 GCF_000286655.1 Enterobacter sp. SST3
TTGATGCCTGGCAGTTCCCTACTCTCACATGGGGAGACCCCACACTACCATCGGCGCTACGGCGTTTCACTTCTGAGTTCGGCATGGGGTCAGGTGGGACCACCGCGCTAAAGCCGCCAGGCAAATTCTGTTAATCTGTATCAGGCTGAAAATCTGTCTCTTCGCCAAAACACCTTCGGCGTTGTAAGGTTAAGCCTCACGGTTCATTAGTATCGGTTAGCTCAACGCATCGCTGCGCTTACACACCCGACCTATCAACGTCGTCGTCTTCAACGTTCCTTCAGGAGACTTAAAGTCTCAGGGAGAACTCATCTCGGGGCAAGTTTCGTGCTTAGATGCTTTCAGCACTTATCTTTTCCGCATTTAGCTACCGGGCAGTGCCATTGGCATGACAACCCGAACACCAGTGATGCGTCCACTCCGGTCCTCTCGTACTAGGAGCAGCCCCCCTCAATTCTCCAGCGCCCACGGCAGATAGGGACCGAACTGTCTCACGACGTTCTAAACCCAGCTCGCGTACCACTTTAAATGGCGAACAGCCATACCCTTGGGACCTACTTCAGCCCCAGGATGTGATGAGCCGACATCGAGGTGCCAAACACCGCCGTCGATATGAACTCTTGGGCGGTATCAGCCTGTTATCCCCGGAGTACCTTTTATCCGTTGAGCGATGGCCCTTCCATTCAGAACCACCGGATCACTATGACCTGCTTTCGCACCTGCTCGAGCCGTCACTCTCGCAGTCAAGCTAGCTTATGCCATTGCACTAACCTCCTGATGTCCGACCAGGATTAGCTAACCTTCGTGCTCCTCCGTTACTCTTTGGGAGGAGACCGCCCCAGTCAAACTACCCACCAGACACTGTCCGCAACCCGGATCACGGGTCTACGTTAGAACACCAGCCATTAAAGGGTGGTATTTCAAGGACGGCTCCATGCAGACTGGCGTCCACACTTCAAAGCCTCCCACCTATCCTACACATCAAGGACCAGTGTTCAGTGTCAAGCTATAGTAAAGGTTCACGGGGTCTTTCCGTCTTGCCGCGGGTACACTGCATCTTCACAGCGAGTTCAATTTCACTGAGTCTCGGGTGGAGACAGCCTGGCCATCATTACGCCATTCGTGCAGGTCGGAACTTACCCGACAAGGAATTTCGCTACCTTAGGACCGTTATAGTTACGGCCGCCGTTTACCGGGGCTTCGATCAAGAGCTTCGCGTTGCCGCTAACCCCATCAATTAACCTTCCGGCACCGGGCAGGCGTCACACCGTATACGTCCACTTTCGTGTTTGCACAGTGCTGTGTTTTTAATAAACAGTTGCAGCCAGCTGGTATCTTCGACTGATTTCAGCTCCACCCGCAGGGGCTTCACCTACATATCAGCGTGCCTTCTCCCGAAGTTACGGCACCATTTTGCCTAGTTCCTTCACCCGAGTTCTCTCAAGCGCCTTGGTATTCTCTACCTGACCACCTGTGTCGGTTTGGGGTACGATTTGATGTTACCTGATGCTTAGAGGCTTTTCCTGGAAGCAGGGCATTTGTTACTTCAGCACCGTAGTGCCTCGTCATCACACCTCAGCGTTAATAAGGTACCGGATTTACCTGGAACCTCCGCCTACATGCTTAAACCGGGACAACCGTCGCCCGGCTAACATAGCCTTCTCCGTCCCCCCTTCGCAGTAACACCAAGTACAGGAATATTAACCTGTTTCCCATCGACTACGCCTTTCGGCCTCGCCTTAGGGGTCGACTCACCCTGCCCCGATTAACGTTGGACAGGAACCCTTGGTCTTCCGGCGAGCGGGCTTTTCACCCGCTTTATCGTTACTTATGTCAGCATTCGCACTTCTGATACCTCCAGCATGCCTCACAGCACACCTTCAACGGCTTACAGAACGCTCCCCTACCCAACAACACATAGTGTCGCTGCCGCAGCTTCGGTGCATGGTTTAGCCCCGTTACATCTTCCGCGCAGGCCGACTCGACCAGTGAGCTATTACGCTTTCTTTAAATGATGGCTGCTTCTAAGCCAACATCCTGGCTGTCTGTGCCTTCCCACATCGTTTCCCACTTAACCATGACTTTGGGACCTTAGCTGGCGGTCTGGGTTGTTTCCCTCTTCACGACGGACGTTAGCACCCGCCGTGTGTCTCCCGTGATAACATTCTTCGGTATTCGTAGTTTGCATCGGGTTGGTAAGCCGGGATGGCCCCCTAGCCGAAACAGTGCTCTACCCCCGAAGATGAGTTCACGAGGCGCTACCTAAATAGCTTTCGGGGAGAACCAGCTATCTCCCGGTTTGATTGGCCTTTCACCCCCAGCCACAAGTCATCCGCTAATTTTTCAACATTAGTCGGTTCGGTCCTCCAGTTAGTGTTACCCAACCTTCAACCTGCCCATGGCTAGATCACCGGGTTTCGGGTCTATACCCTGCAACTTAACGCCCAGTTAAGACTCGGTTTCCCTTCGGCTCCCCTATACGGTTAACCTTGCTACAGAATATAAGTCGCTGACCCATTATACAAAAGGTACGCAGTCACACCACGAAGGTGCTCCCACTGCTTGTACGTACACGGTTTCAGGTTCTATTTCACTCCCCTCGCCGGGGTTCTTTTCGCCTTTCCCTCACGGTACTGGTTCACTATCGGTCAGTCAGGAGTATTTAGCCTTGGAGGATGGTCCCCCCATATTCAGACAGGATACCACGTGTCCCGCCCTACTCTTCGAGTTCACAACCTGTGTGCTTTCGTGTACGGGACTGTCACCCTGTACCGTGCGACTTTCCAGACGCTTCCACTAACACACAAGCTGATTCAGACTCTGGGCTGCTCCCCGTTCGCTCGCCGCTACTGGGGGAATCTCGGTTGATTTCTTTTCCTCGGGGTACTTAGATGTTTCAGTTCCCCCGGTTCGCCTCGTTAACCTATGTATTCAGTTAACGATAGTGTGACGAATCACACTGGGTTTCCCCATTCGGACATCGCCGGGTCAAAGGTTCATATCACCTCGCCGGCGCTTTTCGCAGATTAGCACGTCCTTCATCGCCTCTGACTGCCAGGGCATCCACCGTGTACGCTTAGTCGCTTAACCTCACAACCCGAAGATGTTTCACTTCATGATTGCGAAAATTTGAGAGACTCGAACACACCTTAAAGATGTGTCGTTTCAATTTTCAGCTTGATCCAGATTTTTAAAGAGCAAA
>NZ_ALNS01000003.1:0-50250 GCF_000286655.1 Enterobacter sp. SST3
CAGACCGCGAAGGTGGTGGGGCCGAAGGGCGAGAGTATCTGGACGGACAAATACGGCCGGGTGAAGGTGAAGTTCCACTGGGACCGTCTGGCGAAGGGCGATGACACCAGCTCCTGCTGGGTGCGCGTGTCGAGCGCGTGGGCGGGCCAGGGCTACGGCGGGGTGCAAATCCCGCGCGTGGGCGATGAGGTGGTGGTGGACTTTATCAACGGCGACCCGGACCGTCCGATCATTACCGGGCGCGTGTACAACGACGCGAGCATGCCGCCGTGGGCGCTGCCGGCTGCGGCGACGCAGATGGGCTTTATGAGCCGCACAAAAGACGGTTCCGTGGACAATGCCAACGCCCTGCGGTTTGAGGACAAGGCTGGCGCAGAGCAGGTATGGATCCAGGCCGAGCGCAACATGGACACCAGCGTTAAAAATGATGAAACGCACAGCGTCGGCGGAGCGCGCAGCCATTACGTGAAGAAAAATGAACTGCATCGCGTGGAAGCGAATCAGACCCAGGCTGTGAAAGGTGGCACCGAGATCCTGACGGGGAAAGGCAAGCTGGATGCGGCGGTGGAGCAGTACGTCATTGCTTCCGGGACGAAGCTGCGGCTGGTCTCCGGTGAGAGTGCCATTGAGCTGAATGCTAACGGCAAGATTAACCTGATCGGCAAAGAGTTTAACTTCTTTGTCGAAGGGGATGGTTATATCACCACGGGCGGTAAGCTTCATCTGAACACGTCGGGAACCAAGCCGGGCACGACGGCGCCGGGATCGGGGCATAAAGGGGATATTGATGCGGCGGTGCAGGCGAAATTTACGCCAAAAGATGAGTAAGGCCGGTGCGGTACTTATCGCATTATTAACGACGGGAATGGCTGAAGGAGACGCTCAGAAAAAGGATCTTTGGATGTTTATTTCCGGGATGAGCGCATCGCTTAAGACCTTATCCGTTACAACCCTTAGTAATGCGCCGTTATCGTTTAAGATGACCAGGCAAAATGAATATATCAATTTCTACAATGCCGACGATATCAAACTCGCTGATGGGACGAACATAACCGCAATTGAGTTACGTTTAAGCAAAGATAACGACGGCATGGCGCCTTTACTGAATTTTTCACCCTCCTCAGGTCAATGCATAACGCTTGATACCGTTAAAAAGCGCTATCCGCAGTTGAGGTTAACTGATTATCCGCGCGGCCGTTCGGAGAACGAAGCGACCAGCTATACAGCCCGAAAAGATATGAATGGACAAAAGGTGAGCTTCAGTTTCACCGTGAAAAATCCTCACTGTCTGGGTTCAGTCGTCATTAGCGCAGACTAAGAAATACTGCACTCATGTCCTGGCGGTTTCTTCTGGATGATAATAGCAATACACATTCAATAAATGACGATTAACGTGAAAAAACACACGCCGACATTTCTTTTTTCTGCCCTGATGTTTACCTGTCTCGGCAGCAATGTGGTTTTGGCTCAGGTGATGCCTCCCGTTCTGACAAAACGGGATTTTTCTGTGCAGATCAAAGACCAGCCTGTCGCATTGGGCGACCGATGGTCTCCTGATAGTGCCCGTAAAATTGATGTGCCGTGGGAAGGCAGCTTTGTCGGTGAGGTTCCTTTTGACGGAACGAACTATAAATTCTACCAGCATCAAAGGACTGGGTTAGAAATATTCAGTTCCAATCTCTGGTGGGATAAAGCTGAACGAAGCGTTGATGATTATATCGTGTCGCAGATTACGCTGACTGCCGAAGACTTCGCAACGCCGCGGGGTATCCATGTGGGTTCAACAACTAGAGAGCTGAACAACGCATACGGCAATGGCCTTGTTGAAAATGATTCCGGGACACAGTGGGTTTCCTATGCGTTGGGTAAAAAAGTACTCTCTTTTGGGATGAAGGGCGGCAACGTTGTGAAAATGACAATGAATTACGATAATGGTTCTTCAGAGTAAATTATGCCCAATAAATTTTTAGCATCCGCATTGTGCGCGGCTTTATTGGCTGGCGTCGTTGAAACCTCTACGGCACTTGAATTATCGCAGTACAATAAGCTCAATACGGTAAGTCGCATCGTTAATGATAGCGAAGTGACGGACATTCTCAGGAAAACGCTGGGAAATCATTACCAGGCCTTTATTGATAACTTTGATGTCTTCGGTGAACCGCATACCACTCCAGGTGGAGGATTGTTTGTTGAGGGCTGGCTAAAGGATCTCTACCAGGAAAATGCCTCAGCGCTGGTTATCAATCCTGACGGCAAAATCTTCGCGGCCTGGGTGGTTCCAGAATCAAACGTTATCCATTACCAGTCCTCTGATAATAGTCAGCCGATTAATGCCGATATTCAGCAATGGGCCGCCAGGTTCAATACGATGCAGTTTGCAGCGAACAGCCAATCGAGACCTGCGTTTGACGGGGTTTGGGCAGGCGGGGTTGGCAACGACTCGACGTTAACCCTGCAGTTAGCTGAATCAGGCAACCGTATCACCGGGTCTTATTGCTATATCTCCCAGAGAGGAAACCGCATCGACTGCCCGGAAGATGATGAGCGAAATCTTAGCGGTACGATCGCAGGAAACCGTGCGAACGTTGAGTTCAACTCATCGTTTGGCGGCGCAGGCGGACGGGCTGTTCTGGAAATAAAGGGGAGTGAGATGGAATGGCGTTTAGTTACTCCTCCTCAAAAAGGAAATTATTATGCTCCGCAGCGTTATACGTTACGTAAAGCCGCTTCGGTTCAAAACGCTGAAACCAGAAAACTGGACACCGAAAGGTTCGCTATTTCTCTTATAAATAAGTGCGGTCATTTTGATAGCGAATGTGATCAGATGGTCTATCTCGGCGTGCGCAAAAGCGATAACAGTACGATCTCCTTAAGGGGAAAAACGTTGCACGACTCCGCAGGTAAAATAATCGGCTCAACCTACAAGAATGGCGAGATCGCTTATACCGTGACGTATGCACCCGTGAAATTGGTTGTCAGCAAAGGCAGCCATGTTTTAGTCGAACAATCAGGTCAATGGCGTAAATAATAAAACAGCCAGCCAAAGGGCCAACATGGATTGGCCTTTTTGTTTCTCTCAATATTAATCATCCCGAGTTCACTTATGAAATACACCCTCCAGGAAGGTTCATTTTCCCTTTTTCCTGCTGCCTGGCAGGATAACAGCATGAACATTATTCGCGATGACGAAAGCGGGCTGTCCGTGGTGGTCAGCCGCGGCGTGATTCCCGATGGCAGCGACTACGAACAAGAGTTTCACCGCCAGTGGGATGTGTTGCGTCCTCAGATGGGTGAGATCGCCCAGAGCGAATTCCGGAACGTAAACGCCGGGCCTGACGGAAAAATTAGCGGACTGGAAGTCGAGACCACCTTTGACCGTAACGGACAGCGCCTGTGGCAAAAACAGCTGGCCGTGCAGACGCCGGGCAAACCGATATTGATGATTTTTACCCTCTCGGCATTAAGAGCCTTTACCAAAGAGGACGAGGTGCGCTGGAGCGCGCTTAAGCAGAGTCTGACGCTAAACGACAACCGGAATGTGTAAGGCATGAGCGATAACAACGCGGCCCGTAAGGGCGACGAGATTATTCACTCCAGCATTTTTGCTGATATCACCAGCATTGTGGCGGAAGGTGCCGCCTATGCGGTGATCGGTGCGGCAGTGGGGCTGGCGGCTACGGCCGCCGCGCCACTCCTCGGTGCCGGAGCCGCCGCAGCGGGCGTGGCGGCGATTGGGTCCAGCTGTCTGTTAAGCGGGATTATCGGTGGCGTGCTGGCGAACGTGGCGGGGATCACCGACGATATCAGCAACGCCGCGGAAGGGTTAGGCAATGCGCTTTTCCCGCCGTCGCCTGCGGGTAAAATCACCACCGGTTCGAACAACGTACTGACCAACGCAATCCCTGCCGCGCGCGCGGCAGGCACGCTCACGCCCGCCGATACCCCGTCCCCTGAGCCGCAGTCGCCGGGCAGCTTTGCCGATTACGCGGGCATGCTGCTTTCCGCCGCCGGACAGTTTGGCAGCGAAATGTGGCAGCCGAGCGTGGCCTCAGCCGCCGCGGGAACCTCGCCGCTGGAAGAAGATAAGGTGGCGTGTGAAAAGCACTCCGGGCCGCAGTATCTGGCGGAAGGCTCCAAAAGCGTCTTTATCAACGGGCAGCCCGCGGTGCGTGCGAAAGATCGCACCACCTGCGAAGGCACCGTTTCCGACGACGTCTCCCCGAACGTGATCATCGGCGGGGACACGCTTACGGTCCGTGATATCAAAAGCGGTAAAACGCCGGGTCTGGCGCTGGGGATGATTGCGCTCTCCCTGCTGCGCGGGCGTCCGGGCAAGATCCTGAAAAACATGCCCTGCGCGCTGGCCGCGGCCGGCGGCGGGATGCTGGCGGATATGGCGGTCAACGCCGTGTTTGGCTCCTCGCATCCGGTCCATGCCGCCACCGGCGTGAAGGTGCTGAACGACGACGACGAGCTCGACTTCTCGCTGCCGGGGCGCTTCCCGCTTCGCTGGCAGCGCAGCTACAACAGCCTGACCACCCGCGAAGGGCTGTTCGGCCTGGGCTGGGCAACGACCTTTGACAGCTATCTCTCGCTGGAAGATAACAATGCGACCTGGTTCGATGAAACCGGGCGCGAGCTGAGCTTTGAACTGCCGCCTGTCGACCGCGCGTTTTACAGCATCAGCGAAGGCATCATTATCCGCCGCAATGAGAACGGCGACGTGGCGATTGCCGACGATGACGGCGCGGTGTGGCGTCTGTATAAACCCACCCGGGCGAACCCCTCAATCCTGCGTCTGGCCTCCCTTAGCGATGAATACGGCAATGCGCTGCTGACGGCGTGGGACGAACACGGCAGGCTGGTTGGTATCCATGATGAGCCGCGGGCCATCGACGTCTCCCTGCGCTATGACGATGAACGTTTCCCGCTGCGCGTGACCGCAGCCAGCCATTTCGACGGCAACCAAACCTGGCCGCTGATGCAGTGGGGCTACGACGCGCGCGGCCAGCTGGCGAGCGCGACGGATGCCTCCGGCGTGGTGACGCGTGAATACCGTTACAACGACCACGGCCTGATGGTCTGGCACCGGATGCCGGGCGGGCTGGAGAGCGAATACCGCTGGAAAAAATTCGATCACTGGCGCGTGGTGGAAAACCGCACCAGCACCGGCGACGGCTGCCGCTTTAGCTATGATTTAGCCGCCGGGCTGACGACCGTCGAGCACTACGATGGTCAGACGCGCCGCCACTACTGGAACGCGCAGAATCTGATTGTCCGCTACGTAGACGAGCGCGGTGAAAACTGGCGCTACGAGTGGGATGATAACGAGCTTCTCACGCGTCGCATCGATCCGCTCGGCAACGCCGTCACCTTCGTCTACGACGAGATGGGCAACCGGGTGCAGGAGACCGATGCCGACGGCAATACCCGCACCACCACCTGGCTGGAGCACCGCGCGCTTCCCGCGGCCATTATCGAAGCCGACGGCAGCGCCACCCGGTTCTGGTACGACGAACATCACGGGCTGAAGCGCGTGGTGGACCCGATGGGGCAGACGACGCAGCTGCGACGGGACGAGTTTGGCCTGGTTGTAGAAGAGGTCGATGCCGCAGGCAACAGCCGCTATCAGGAGTACAACGAGGCCGGGCAGATCGTCCGTTCGACGGACTGTTCCGGGCGTATTACCCGCTATCGCTATCACCCGCTGGGCTGGCTGGTGGCTGAGACTGGCGCCGACGGTGAAGATACGCGTTACCGCTACGACGCCGCAGGGCGTCCGGTGCAGCTCGACCGCCCGGAAGGCTGGACGGAGTCGCTCAAATGGAACGAACGTGGCCTGCCGGTGAAGCATGCGGGCGCCGACGGGAAAGAGAGCGAGTTCAGATACGACGAGGCGGGGCGCTTAACCGCCACCCGAAATACGCAGGGTGAAGAGGTGCGCCGCCGCTGGGACAGCCGCGGGCGTCTGATTGCCCTGGAAAACGAGAACGGCGAAGCGTATCAGTTCCGCTGGGGGCCAGACTCGCTGCTGCTGGAAGAGGTGGGGCTCGATGGCGTGGCCTCGCAGTATCGCTATGATGCCTGCGGGCGCACGATTGCGCGCACCTTTGCCGCCGGCCATCCGGAGGCCATCACCCACGCCTTCGCCTGGAGCGCGAGCGGCCAGCTGGTCGCCCGCACCACGCTGGAAGGGCAGACCCGCTACCATTACACGCCGTCCGGGCTATTAAGCCGGATTGGGCTGCATCCGGCGCTTTCAGCCGACGCGTGGACCACCGAGGCAGAGCAGGAGCTTGCCTTTGAGTATGACGCACTCGGTCGCGTCACCCGCGAAGCGGGCGAGCACGGCGAGCTGGCGTGGGAGTATGACGCGCTGGGCAACCGCACCTCCGTCACGCTGCCCGATGGTCGCGAGCTGAAGCAGTTCTACTACGGCAGCGGGCATCTGCTCAGCATTGCGCTCGATAAGCTGTCGGTCTCCGACTTTACCCGCGACGAACTCCACCGGGAGACCAGCCGCACCCAGGGGCTGCTGACCACCCGCAGCGAGTACGATCGTCTTGGGCGCCTGCATCGCCGGGACGTCTTTACCGGCAATGCGCAGCGCCCGTCGCCGCGCCGCTGGTCCCGCCGCTGGGATTATGACTACCGCAATAACCTGGTGCGCGAAGAGCGGGACGATAACCCGTTCAGCTGGTACCGCTGGCAGTACGACAGCGCCGGGCGCCTGCTCGTTCAGGACGGCACGCTGCCTGGCCAGGAGCAGTGGCGCTGGGATGCAGCCGGTAACCCGCTCGAAGGATCTGCTGAGAAGGTCACGCACAACCGCCTGACGCAGCTGAACGGCATTCGCTGGCGTTATGACATCCACGGCCGCACCGTGGAGAAGGATAACGGCCAGACGCGCTGGCACTACCGCTACGACGGCGAACATCGCCTGACGGAAGTCATCAGCCAGCCGCGGGACCGCAACAAACCGCAGACGCAGGTCAGCTTCCGCTACGATCCGCTCGGTCGCCGCATCAGCAAAACGCGCCGCCAGATGCTGGGCGGACTGCCAACCGGCAAGCCGGTCACCACCCGGTTTGTCTGGGAAGGGTTCCGGCTGCTGCAGGAAGTGCACGGGGATGTGCCGCTGACCTACGTTTACAGCGATCAGGACAGTTACGACCCGCTGGCGCGTATTGACGGCGTTGATGCTCCGGAGATCTTCTGGTTCCACTGCCAGCCCAACGGCACGCCGGAGCGGATGACAGATATCGAAGGGCAGGTGCGCTGGGAAGGGGTAAACAGCGCCTGGGGCAAGCTGCTGCGGGAAAGCGAGACGCAGGTATCAGGATATTCTCAGAACCTGCGCATGCAGGGGCAATACCTGGACCGTGAGACAGGGCTGCACTACAATCTGTTCCGGTATTATGACCCGGACTGCGGAAGATTTACGCAGCAGGACCCGATAGGGCTGGCGGGGGGGATAAATCTTTACCAGTATGCGCCGAATGCGCTGGGGTGGGTGGATCCGTGGGGGCTATCTAATAGCGGTATATTAGATAAAGCTATGGCTGGTAAAGTTGGTGATAGACTTTCTGCTCACCATGTTATACCCGTTGAGGTGTGGAAAGAGAACCAATCATTCTTCAATAATATTGGTATCGGAAAAGACATGAACTCTGCATTTAATGGTATTCATGTTCCAGGTAGTGCATCAGCGATGAAACAAGATGCAGGGAAAGGTATGGATGTTTTCCATAGTAGTAATCATCATAACTATAGTGACATTGTCCGTCAGCGCATTGCTCGTGTTGAGCAACGATATAATTCTGGAAGATTGGATGCTAAAGGGGCGAGGATAGCTATAAGGCGGATCCAGATTGATATGAAGAATAAAATTTGGATGGGACATGTTCCCACAACAAAATGCAGGAGAATGAATTAATGTCCTATTATGTGATCATGAATGACTTTGAATCATCACTCATGCCAAGAAATTTACAGGGCATGGTTGATGAAAGATTACAAATCGATGAAAACTGGGAAATAGAAGGCTCTGCATTTTCCTTCCCTTATCGAATAACAGACGATGCATGCCCAGACCGTATTTATTTGTTGTGCAATAAAAATGTTGGGGCTTTGAAATTTGACTATTATAAAAAAGACTTTGGACACTTGATGGATAAGTCTTTATTTTCAATTTTTGAAAATTATAAGCACACTGTTTTTTTTGGCCGAGATATAACACCAGTTTCGATTGGGAATGGTCAAGTTCTTCGGGATGATTTTAAATATGTATATTTTCCAGGCGGCGATGTTATAGATGAGGATAAATCTATTCTCGAAGAGGATAAGTTCGGAGATATCATACCTTTTAAAATTGAATTCAATGATGATGCGCTTGAATATGATATACTTTCGTTGAACGACACATTGTTAGGTGGTTTTATTATTGTTAAACAAGAGGTCAAGGAAGTTATAGAAAGTAAAGGATTCCGGGGGGTGAAACTTGTTCCACTGGAAAATGCTTTAGACGTTTTCTGTGAAGATTACTTCTACGAAATAGACTCAAATCGTAAAAGAAAGGGCAATAAACTACCTTAATATTGAAGGGTGTCGTGCCATTATTGATTCTTTGTTTTTCTTTTTTAATGGCGCGAAGAAGTTCTTTGGATTATGGGTACATTTTTCAACTATGGGTCATAGTAATTTTAAGAGTAGCCAATAATGTTAACTCTTAAAGAGGAATAATGCATATAAAAAATACTATCCAAGACTTTGTTAACAAATTCAAAATGATTGATTTAAATATGGGAGAGATAGTATATACAGACGATGAGAATGAAATTTCTTTTCCTGTAAATTTAAATGGTGAAATTCGATTTTTTTATAGCCATTTGATTTTAAATGACCACCCAACATTTGATGGTGCCTTCTTTATACAGATTGTTGAGCCCCAAGAGCTAAAAGAAATGTTATCAGGCTGGAGAGTTCAAAATGATACGGCTTGGCACGATGATTATGTAATCTTTGCTGAAAGAAATGGAGATGTTCTTTTTTGTGATACCAAAAATATAACCTCTCCAGTTTATGGTAGTATCCAAAAAAGAAATTTCATCATTTCCAGTTCCTTAGCTGACTTTTTGGATTCTTTTTGTTCTGCCATTGAGATAGAACAAAGTAAATATGATGGTGATGTTACAGCTGATGATTTTAATTTTAGAGAGGACTTTCTGAAAGATATCGATTTAATGCTAAAAAACAAGCTAAAGGATGTTGAGGCAGAAGGCTTTAAGCAATTCTTTTTTGACTAGGTTAATAATAAAAACTAACACTTTTAGAACCCTCCTTGCTTCTGACAACATTTTTCGCTTAAATCCACTTTTATATAGGCAAGGAGGTCTCTTTTCGATTGATAATTAATAAAAATATGAAAAACGGTTTCGATAAATTTGATGAAAAAGTTACATCTCTTGTACAAAAAGGAAACGAGTTTCACGGCAACCAAAAATACGCCGAGGCTTTAGAGCAATACCAAAAAGCCTGGCAAGCTCTTCCTGAACCAAAGCTCGAATCTGAATTTGCCAACTGGATCTCTGCCTGCATGTACAGCGCATATTTTGATCTCGCGGATTACGCTGAGGCAAAGAAATGGGGAGAGACGACATTACGGACACGTGGATCGGATATAGACACTGCACCCTTAATCGATCTCGGCATGGTCTGTTATGAGTTAAATCAATTCGAGGAAGCGTATAAATATTTTAACGATGCTTATAACTACGGCAAAGAGCGTGCGTTTCAGGATAGACCTAAAAAATATCTAGAGTTCTATCTGCGCAAAAGAGGATAAGTTCGTTACTGTATAAAAAAAATCAAACATTACGCGTGGATCCGACTACGCCAGGTAGGTCGTATGAATTACCATCAATATGGGCAGAATGGCTTGAAGAAGTAGCGATTCCAGGCTCCGGGAATGTAAGATAGGTTACTATATGAATATCAATAAAGATGACGAACTCCTTGTGATAGTTAAGTATGAAGGAAGATTTTATTGGTTCGTTGCATTCAAGGAAATGTGGGTCTTAGACAGAGTTAAATGGGTAGAGGATTTTGTGAAAAGTGGGGTGGAAATAAACCTACAGAATATCCATAAGGAAAGATATGACATACCAGTAGTAAATGAAGAAAACGCGCAGATATTCATTGATGGTTTAATTAACGATGGTTATCCATACAATAAGAATGACATGGCTGAGGAGTTTTATAATAGGCTTTCGCAAAAAACAACTTGGTGGGATATATATGAACTTATGCCGGATTTATTTATAGACTTTGATAATAAAAGATTATATTCGGAATATGTTGAGAGTATGCATTATCAAGAATATGTTCCTGATGGTTGGCAAGGTGAACTTGTTGATTTTTGCAGTAATGGATCGTTACCTCAAGATGAAATGTTCTGGATAAAAAATGAAATTGATCATAGAAGCGTTTTGATCGCTAAAGGATAAAATATATTTTCAGCATACCCTTTTTAGACAACGCAATGGTCGATTCAACACGCTAATTAGTGTTTGTGTTAAGCGAAACAAAGCCGTTACCAACCGTTTTGACCATCTTCAACGCTCAGAGTGAAAAACTATTTTGGTCTGCATCTCCTGAAGGCGCTATTTTCTATTACTTAACATTAAACCAGTCAAAGGAAGTGGTTGTTGTATGTAATTTTACAGTAATACAAAATGGCTGGCATAATTGGTTTTATTCTTGGGATATGAATCGTAACGCGTTGTCTAGATCAGGACCTTCGTACCAAATTCACATTTAACATTAAAATTACAGCGACAAGAGTGCCTGAAACTGGCGTACGCAAAGGGGGCATACCTGCTAAAGGTGAGAGACTTGCCTGACCAGACCAGCACCCTTTTCAGACGTTAAAACTTGCGACTGCCGAAATCATTCTCTTTACCATGTAAAAAAAATCCACGCCAAAGCGTGGATTTTTTTCATTCAAAACCAATCAAACGTTAAACAGGAAGTTCATCACATCGCCATCTTTAACGATGTAATCTTTCCCTTCTGCACGCATCTTGCCTGCTTCTTTCGCGCCTTGCTCACCCTTGTAGGTAATGAAGTCTTCAAACGCGATAGTCTGTGCGCGAATAAAGCCTTTCTCGAAGTCGGTGTGGATCTTACCGGCCGCCTGAGGCGCAGTCGCACCCACAGGAATCGTCCACGCACGCACTTCCTTCACGCCAGCGGTGAAGTAGGTCTGCAGGTTCAGCAGCTCATAGCCTGCGCGGATCACACGGTTCAGGCCCGGCTCTTCCAGACCCAGTTCGGCCATGAACTCTTCACGGTCGGCGTCGTCCAGCTCGGCGATGTCGGATTCAACGGCAGCACACACGGCAACAACCACAGAACCTTCCGCCGCAGCGATTTCACGCACTTTGTCGAGGTACGGGTTGTTCTCGAAACCGTCTTCGTTAACGTTGGCGATGTACATGGTTGGCTTCAGGGTCAGGAAGCTCAGGTATTTGATCGCCGCTTTGTCTTCGTCAGTCAGGTTTTTCAGCGCGCGCAGCATGCCGGCGTTTTCCAGCTGTGGCAGACATTTTTCCAGCGCAGCCAGTTCCGCTTTCGCGTCCTTGTCGCCGCCTTTTGCTTTCTTCTGCACGCGGTGAATTGCACGTTCGCAGGTGTCGAGGTCAGAGAGCGCCAGCTCGGTGTTGATGACGTCGATGTCGTCAGCCGGATCCACTTTGTTGTTAACGTGGATGATGTTGTCGTTCTCGAAGCAGCGCACTACGTGGCCGATCGCTTCGGTTTCACGAATGTTGGTCAGGAACTGGTTACCCAGACCTTCGCCTTTGGATGCGCCTTTCACCAGGCCCGCGATGTCCACGAATTCCATGGTGGTGGGCAGAATGCGCTGCGGCTTCACGATTTCCGCGAGCTGGTCCAGACGCGGATCAGGCATTGGCACCACGCCGGTGTTCGGTTCGATGGTACAGAACGGGAAGTTCGCCGCTTCGATACCCGCTTTGGTAAGCGCGTTAAACAGGGTGGATTTGCCCACGTTTGGCAGACCGACGATACCGCATTTGAATCCCATTTCTAAATCACCTTAATATCTTGATAATCAATCCGTTAACGATAACCGATTGATGAAAAGTAAATAACTACGCCTATTATACACGTAACCCGCATGACGCGCGGTAAAAAAGCCGTATCGGGCGGATTATTGCGCTTTGAAAGCGTGTAAGCGGTTTGTCGCTTTGGTTAAGCCGTCTTGCAGCCAGATTTCCGTGCAGCGCGCCGCTTCGTCTACCGCCTCATCAATCAGTTTCTGCTCAGAAACCGGTGGCTTACCGAGCACGAAACCGACAACTTTGTTTTTATCGCCCGGATGGCCGATTCCCACGCGCAAACGGTGGAAATTCGGGTTATTGCCCAGCTTGCTGATGATGTCTTTAAGACCGTTGTGACCACCGTGCCCGCCGCCCAGCTTGAATTTTGCCACGCCAGGGGGAAGATCCAGCTCATCGTGGGCGACCAGAATTTCATCCGGATTGATGCGATAAAACGTTGCCATCGCCGCCACGGCTTTACCGCTCAGGTTCATAAACGTGGTGGGGACCAGCAGGCGAACATCCGCGCCAGCAAGGTTGATACGTGAGGTATACCCGAAGAATTTAGGTTCTTCACGCAGGGGAGCACGTAACCGCTCGGCCAGCAGATCGACGTACCATGCCCCGGCATTGTGGCGGGTAGCCGCATATTCTGCGCCCGGGTTGGCGAGGCCGACAATCAGTTTAATCGTCACGATTCAATTCCTAATGGGTTCCAGATCTGGCGCGTAGTTTACTGTCTGGCGCGCCGCTTGACAAAATTCTGCGATCGTCGCAGCGAAATACGAATAATTACTTACCTGAACAATTAGAATTTCAAGCTGTTCAACGTGTTATTTGTAAACTTTTGTCTGGGCGTTATCTGTAATTGTGATCATTCACGCAACTCATAAAAGGAGCGTTGTCTATACTTTACACACAAGGATTAGGGGCTTTTCCCCTGACAACCCAAAGTTCCGGAGGTGACACATGAAACGCAAAAACGCTTCGCTACTCGGTAACGTGCTGATGGGTTTGGGGCTGTTTGTGATGGTCGTCGGCGTAGGTTATTCCATATTAAACCAGCTGCCGCAGCTTGATCTTCCGCAATACTTCGCGCATGGCGCGGTACTGAGCATCTTCCTCGGTGCGGTATTGTGGCTCGCCGGGGCGCGCGTGAGCGGACATGAGGAAGTCTGCGATAAATACTGGTGGGTGCGCCACTACGATAAACGCTGCCGTCGAGATCAGCATAAGCACAGCTAGTGCCATGACGAAAGAATACCGAAACGACTCCCTGGGAGTCGTTTTTTTTTTGCATCAAGGGTTGACCCTCACGTAACGTAAGGCACCAGAGTGGCGGCACTGGCAAAGAAAAGGAGCAGTTATGTTGATTCAGGTGGGTGAACTGGCGAAACGGGCCGGTATCACCGTACGCACATTGCATCACTATGAGCAAACAGGAGTGTTGCTGCCTTCTGCCAGAAGCGCGGCAGGTTACCGGCTTTACAACCTGGCGGATGTTCAGCGCCTGCATATGATCCAGGCGCTGGCAAAAGCGGGGCTGGAACTTGCTGAAATCAGGGATTTCCTTGAACAGGAGTCGCTGTCGTTAACCGAGTTACTCGATGCGCAAATCACGTTGCTGGATAAACAGCTGCGTAGCATACATACGCTGCGCGACCGGCTGGTCGAACTGCGTGCCGGGCTTCTCGACGATGCGACGCCGGACCTGGAATCCTGGCTACAGACTCTGGAGTTAATGAATATGTACGATCGCTGGTTTAGCAAAGAAGAGTTACAGCAGCTGCCGTTTGCGGTGCAGAAGGACGCGCTGTCGGCTATCTGGTCAGGGCTGGTGGCAGAGGCCAACGCGCTGCTGGAGTACCATATACCCGTTACGGACGAGAGGGCGAAGGACCTGGCGACGCGCTGGATGGAGCGCCTGGAGCAGGACACGGCGGGCAAACCGGAGTTTCTTACCCGGCTGAACGAGATGCACAGCGTAGAGCCACAGATGCAGGTGCAGACCGGCATCACGCCGGAGATGACGGATTACATTACGCGCGCGTTTGCGGAATCCAAGCTCAGCATATGGGAGAAGTACCTTACTCCCGAAGAGATGGCCTTTACGCGGAAGCACTACTTTGATCGCATGATGGAGTGGCCGCCGCTGGTGGCGAAGCTGCATCAGGCGCAGCGGGAAAATCTCGCCCCCGCCTCTGACGATGCCCAAAAGCTTGCCGAAAACTGGCTGGCGCTGTTCCAGTCGTACGCGGGCACCAACCCGGAGACCCAGCAAAAGTTTCGTACGGCCATGCAGCAGGAGCCGCATCTGATGAAGGGAACCTGGATGACGCCTGCCGTGCTTGCATGGCTCCAGCAGGCGATCGGGGTGATGATGCAGAGACGTTTCTCTGCATCAGGCGGCTCACAGATCCGCTAACGCGGCTTCACGGTTAGGATAAAAAGCAAGGCGGCCAGGGATCGGCTGCACGCCTGCACGCGCCATGGTGCGCAGGGGCTGGAATTCGAGGTTACTCACCCGCAGCTCACAGCCTTCAGGCAGACGTTTCACAAAGCGCTGGAAGGCGTCCAGGCCGCCCGCATCCAGCACCGGTACGGCATCCCATTTTAGCACCACAACCCGTTTGCCCGCGATGCGAGACTCCAGATCGCTGAACAGACCTTCCGCCGCGGCGAAGAACAGCGGGCCAATCACGCGCAGAACCAGCACATCGTCAGGCACCTCCACGTTAACCGGGGAGAGGCGCGTCATTTGCGCAATACGGCGCATAAACAGCAGGGAAGCCAGCACGATCCCGACGCTGATGGCGATAACCATATCGAACAGCACGGTCAGCGACATGCAGATCAGCATCACGATGATGTCGTCTTTCGGCGCCCGACGCAGCAGGTTTACCACCTTGTGCGCCTCACTCATGTTCCAGGCCACCATCAGCAGCAGGGCGGCCATGGCGGAAAGCGGTAGCCAGGAGAGCAGTGGGGCGAGGATCAGCAGGGCGAGGATCACCAGCAGGGAGTGGATAACTGCCGAAACGGGTGACGTTGCACCTGCGCGCACGTTGGCCGCAGAACGGGCGATGGCTGCCGTGGCGGTAATACCGCCAAAGAACGGTGCGATGAGGTTCCCTAACCCCTGACCAACCAGCTCGCTGTTGGCTTTGTGCTTGGTGCCGGTCATCCCGTCCAGAACGACGGCGCAGAGCAGGGATTCAATCGCCCCCAGCATCGCCATCGAGAACGCGGCGGGCAGCAGGGCGCGCAGGGAATCCCAGCTTAAGGTAAAGCTGGATCCGGGCATATCCCACGGCAGCACCAGCTGCGGCAGCAGCTGCGGAATGCCGCTCCCCTGCGAACCGTCCGCCAGAACATAGTGGAACTGCGAGCCGATAGTGGCGACATGGCCGCCGAACATATTGACGACAGCCATCACCGCGCAGCCCAACAGCAGCGCGGGAAGATGACCGGGCAGACGGATACCCAGACGAGGCCAGACGATCAGTGTTCCGAGCGTCACAATCCCGATGGCGGCATCGCCCAGGTTGGCCGTCGGAAGCGCCATAAACAGCGCACCCACTTTCTGTAAATAGTGCTCCGGAACATGGGGCATTTGCAGGCCGAGGAAATCC
Organism: Enterobacter sp. SST3; assembly: GCF_000286655.1. Lineage (NCBI taxonomy): Bacteria > Pseudomonadati > Pseudomonadota > Gammaproteobacteria > Enterobacterales > Enterobacteriaceae > Enterobacter > Enterobacter sp. SST3. The sequence continues at coordinate 15,755 of NZ_ALNS01000003.1, forward strand.
TTGATCTGCATGGTTCCGATGGTGATCCCAATCCCCGAGGTGAACCCCAGCGTGACGGAAAGGGGGATGTACTCAATCAGTCGCCCAAAGCGGGCCAGACCAAACAGAATCAAAAAGACGCCGGACATCAGGGTGGCGACCAGCAGGCCTGCCAGACCAAACTGCTGCGAAACGGGGTAGAGGATCACCACAAAGGCGGCGGTCGGGCCGGAGACGCTGAAGCGTGAGCCGCCGGTCAGGGCAATGACAATCCCGGCCACGGCCGAGGTGTACAGGCCATACTGCGGTGCAACGCCGCTGCCAATCGCCAGCGCCATCGCCAGCGGAATCGCGATAATGCCGACGGTGATCCCGGCAATCAGGTCACGGATAAAACGTGACGAGGTGTACTTCTCTTTCCAGCAGGCGTCGATGAGGGCGCGAAAGGGCAGAACATGTGAGGAGGCTACGTTTTTCACAATTATCTATCATCCGTATGCGCATCATCTGTCATGTGAATGGCAGGTGAAGGAGGCATTAATCATACAAATAAAACCCAGAGACAAAAAAACCCGCCGCAGCGGGTTTTTCGGCCGTGTTCGATTAGTGTTCGAACATTGCAGAGATGGATTCTTCGTTGCTGATACGACGAATCGCTTCGGCCAGCATCCCGGACAGGGTCAGGGTACGCACGTTTGGCAGTGCCTTGATTTCGTCGCTCAGTGGGATGGTATCGCATACTACAACTTCGTCAATGACGGAGTTGCGCAGGTTGTTTACGGCATTGCCGGAGAAGATCGGGTGGGTCGCGTAAGCGAATACGCGCTTGGCACCACGCTCTTTCAGCGCTTCAGCCGCTTTACACAGCGTACCGCCGGTATCGATCATGTCGTCAACCAGCACGCAGTCGCGGCCAGCCACGTCACCGATGATGTGCATCACCTGAGAAACGTTAGCGCGCGGACGACGTTTGTCGATGATCGCCATGTCGGTATCGTTCAGCAGCTTAGCGATAGCACGGGCACGTACCACGCCGCCGATGTCCGGAGAAACCACGATGGGGTTATCCAGGTTCAGCTGCAGCATGTCTTCCAGCAGGATTGGGCTGCCGAATACGTTATCAACCGGGACGTCGAAGAAGCCCTGGATCTGCTCTGCGTGCAGGTCAACGGTCAGTACGCGGTCAACGCCAACGCTGGACAGGAAGTCAGCGACAACTTTCGCGGTAATTGGCACACGCGCGGAACGGACGCGACGGTCCTGGCGGGCATAGCCGAAGTAAGGGATTACAGCAGTGATACGGCCTGCGGAAGCGCGACGCAGGGCGTCGACCATAACAACCAGTTCCATCAGGTTGTCGTTCGTTGGAGCACAGGTGGACTGGATGATGAAAATATCACCACCGCGTACATTTTCGTTAATTTGTACGCTGACTTCGCCGTCGCTAAAGCGACCTACAGCGGCGTCGCCGAGGGAAGTGTACAGGCGGTTGGCAATACGTTGTGCTAGTTCCGGGGTGGCGTTACCAGCAAAAAGCTTCATATCAGGCACGAGAAGAACCTCAGGCATGCGTCCAGTGGTGGATAGCGTTCGCCGTAAACTGTGCGGGCCAGGCAAAGGCTATCCAGGCGGTGTATTAAAGAGCGCGATGCAACGTCTGGAACAGGGTGACGTTGTCACCGAAACTCAGTCTGCGCCAGAATGGCCTGCTGTAGGGGGGAAATGTTCATCCCACGCGCTACAAAACCATGCAGCCAAACCGGCGCTTGCTCAAGCACCTGACGAGCGGCGGATTCGGTGTCAAATTCAGCAAAGACACAGGCCCCTGTACCAGTCAGGCGCGACGGCGCGTATTCTAACAGCCAGGAAAGCACCGCATCAACCTCGCGAAAACGTTTTCTTGCGATATCCTCGCAATCGTTGCTGAATTCACAATTTAATAACGTTTCTATTGACCGAATCGGGGTATTTCTTTTCAGGTCAGGATCTTTAAAGATGACCGGGGTCGGAATGCTCACGCCGGGGTGAGCAACCAGATACCATTTTTCCGGCGGGTTGACCGGGGAGAGGATTTCGCCCACGCCCTCAGCAAAGGCCGCATGACCGCGCACAAACACCGGGACATCCGCACCCAGCCTCAAGCCTAAGGCGGCCAGTTCGTCCTGCGACAGCCCGCAGCCCCAAAGGTGGTTCAGGGCAACCAGCACGGTAGCGGCGTTGGATGAGCCGCCGCCCAGGCCGCCGCCCATCGGCAGACGTTTCTCGATACGGATGTCCGCACCGCTTCCCGCAGGCAGACGACCCGATTCCGCAGCGGCGTTCATCAGCAGACGCGCAGCGCGCACGATCAGGTTGTCCTCATGCGCCACGCCGTCGACCGGCGTCAGGAGGCAAATCTGCCCGTCCTGGCGCAGTTCGATAGAAATTGTGTCGCCATAGTCAATAAACTGAAACAGCGTCTGCAGGGTGTGATAGCCGTCAGCGCGCTGGCCGGTAATGTATAAAAACAGATTCAGTTTTGCCGGAGAGGGCCAGTGGGTCATCATTTAACGATCCAATTGTCCATTTTCAGCTTGATGCGCTGGCTGCCCTGGGTCAGTTCCATGTTGGATGGCAGCGACGGTTTACTCTTGCTGTCATAGTCGCTGTACACCACTTTCCAGGTTTTGCCGTTCTGGGTGTAGTTCACCTGGCTTAGACGATACTGATCGTCAAGCGTGTAGTCGGTGGCGTCACCCGGCAGGCCAAGGATCCACTGGCGCAGGCTGTTGAGCGGGATAGGCATTCCGGTCAGCTTGCCAATCATCTCTTCGGCATCGGTTGCGGTGTAGTGCTGGCCTTTGTTATCGGTGATCTGCGCTTCGCCCGGTTTCGCGATAAGCTCCAGCTCGGTGCTGCCCAGCGGGTTCAGCAGCAGCAGGCGATAGTTGTCCTGACCCGTCTGCTGCCAGAAGAAACGGGCATACACTTTTTGCTCATCAGAGAGATAGGCGAAGGCGCCGCGGGTCTGGTACTGGCTCAAATTACGGACGTCCTGCTGGTGCTGACGCCACTGGGGTGAATCAGGGCTTTTGCCCGGGCCTTTTGGTTGGGTGACGGTACACGCGGTCAGAACCAGTGCCGCCAGGGGCAGCAGGCGAATCAGTCGGGTCATAATGAGGACAAATCCTTGAGATACGTTGCAGTTATAACTGTTAATGCTAGCGTCGAAGGGGGCTACCGTCTACGTTCAAATTATCTCAAAGCGTTGTGTAACCTATTACTCCGAAAGGGGGCTGTCTCTTTTATTGATCTCGCGCATCCTGTATGATGCGTTCTGCTAACCTTATTAACGCTGGTACTACTCCCGCTCAACATGACCCTATTAGCACTCGGTATCAACCACAAAACAGCCCCGGTTTCGCTGCGAGAACGCGTAACGTTTTCGCCAGATACGCTCGACCTGGCGCTGGATAGCCTGCTTGCACAGCCGATGGTGCAGGGTGGCGTGGTGCTCTCGACGTGCAACCGTACCGAGCTCTATTTAAGCGTGGAAGAGCAGGACAACCTGCACGAAGCGCTGATCCGCTGGTTATGCGACTACCACAATCTCAATGAAGACGAGCTGCGCAACAGCCTGTACTGGCATCAGGACAACGATGCCGTCAGCCATCTGATGCGCGTGGCCAGCGGGCTGGATTCGCTGGTTCTGGGCGAGCCGCAAATTCTGGGTCAGGTGAAAAAAGCCTTTGCGGATTCGCAAAAAGGGCATCTGAAGGCCAGCGAACTGGAGCGCATGTTCCAGAAGTCATTCTCCGTGGCGAAGCGTGTGCGAACAGAAACCGACATTGGTGCCAGTGCGGTTTCTGTTGCTTTCGCGGCCTGCACCCTTGCACGCCAAATCTTTGAATCCCTCTCCACCGTCACCGTGATGCTGGTGGGCGCGGGCGAAACCATCGAACTTGTGGCGCGCCATCTGCGCGAGCATAAAGTGAAAAAGATGATTATCGCTAACCGCACCCGCGAACGCGCGCAGGTGCTGGCGGATGAAGTGGGGGCAGAGGTGGTTGCCCTGAGCGACATCGATGAACGCCTGAAGGAGGCGGACATTATTATCAGTTCGACCGCCAGCCCGCTGCCGATTATCGGCAAAGGGATGGTGGAGCGTGCGCTGAAGTCCCGCCGTAATCAGCCGATGCTGCTGGTGGATATCGCCGTCCCGCGCGACGTGGAGCCAGAAGTCGGCAAGCTGGCTAACGCCTATCTGTACAGCGTAGATGACCTGCAAAGCATCATTTCGCACAACCTCGCGCAGCGTAAAGCGGCGGCAGTGCAGGCGGAAACCATTGTCGAGCAGGAAACCAGTGAGTTTATGGCCTGGCTGCGCGCGCAAAGCGTCAGCGAGACCATCCGCGAGTACCGCGGGCAGGCGGAGCAGGTGCGTGATGACCTGACTGCCAAAGCGTTAGCGGCCCTGGAGCAGGGCGGCGATGCGCAGGCGATTATGCAGGATCTGGCGTGGAAACTGACTAACCGCCTGATCCATGCCCCAACCAAATCTCTTCAGCAGGCTGCCCGTGACGGGGATGATGAACGCCTGACTATTCTGCGCAACAGCCTCGGGCTGGAATAGCGCCCTATACCCATTTTCTAAGACAAGGTGCACTTACGCCTATGAAGCCTTCTATCGTCGCTAAACTGGAAGCTCTGCACGAGCGCCATGAAGAAGTCCAGGCGCTGCTCGGCGATGCCGGGACCATTGCGGACCAGGAACGTTTTCGCGCACTTTCACGTGAATACGCGCAGTTAAGTGATGTTTCTAAATGCTTTACCGACTGGCGACAGGTTCAGGACGATATCGAAACCGCGCAGATGATGCTCGACGATCCTGAAATGCGCGAGATGGCGCAGGAAGAGTTGCAGGATGCGAAAGCGCGTTCTGAGGAGATGGAGCAGCAGCTTCAGGTGCTGTTGCTGCCAAAAGATCCGGACGACGAACGCAACGCGTTCGTGGAAGTCCGCGCCGGGACCGGCGGGGACGAAGCGGCGCTGTTTGCCGGGGATCTGTTCCGCATGTACAGCCGCTACGCCGAGTCGCGTCGCTGGCGCGTGGAGATCATGAGCGCCAACGAAGGCGAACATGGTGGCTACAAAGAGGTTATCGCCAAGATCAGCGGCGACGGCGTGTACGGTCGTCTCAAGTTTGAATCCGGCGGTCACCGCGTGCAGCGCGTACCGGCTACCGAATCTCAGGGCCGAATCCACACCTCCGCCTGTACGGTGGCGGTGATGCCGGAGCTGCCGGAAGCGGAGCTGCCGGACATCAACCCGGCTGACCTGCGTATTGATACCTTCCGCTCCTCCGGGGCGGGGGGGCAGCACGTTAACACCACCGACTCCGCCATCCGTATTACCCACCTGCCGACCGGCATCGTGGTGGAGTGTCAGGACGAGCGTTCCCAGCACAAAAACAAAGCCAAAGCGCTCTCCGTGCTGGGCGCACGTATCCACGCGGCCGAAATGGCGAAACGCCAGCAGGCGGAAGCGTCTACGCGTCGTAACCTGCTGGGCAGCGGCGATCGCAGCGACCGTAACCGCACCTACAACTTCCCGCAGGGGCGCGTGACTGACCACCGCATCAACCTGACGCTGTACCGTCTGGACGAAGTAATGGAAGGCAAGCTGGATATGCTGATTGAGCCTATCGTGCAGGAATACCAGGCCGACCAGCTGGCGGCACTGTCCGAGCAGGAATAATGGATTTTCAGCGCTGGTTACGTGAGGCTGCCGGTGAGCTTTCCGAAAGCGAAAGCCCGAAGCGTGATGCCGAAATTTTGCTTGAGCATGTGACGGGTAAAGCCCGCACGTACCTGCTGGCCTTCGGCGAAACTGAACTGACCGCGGAACAGGAAGCCCGGCTCGCCGCGCTGCTTGCCCGCCGTAAAACCGGCGAGCCGGTGGCGCACCTGGTCGGCGAGCGCGAGTTCTGGTCGTTACCGCTTTACGTCTCGGCGGCGACGCTGATCCCGCGCCCCGACACCGAGTGTCTGGTTGAACAAGCGCTGGCGCGCTTACCCGCATCGTCCTGCCACATTCTCGATCTCGGAACGGGGACCGGGGCCATCGCCCTGGCGCTCGCTACCGAACGGCCCGACTGCGCGATCACGGCGGTAGATGTGATGCCCGACGCGGTGGCGCTGGCGCAGCGTAACGTGGAACGTCTTGGCCTGACCAACGTGACGGTGCTGCAAAGCAGCTGGTTCAGCGCGCTGGAGAAGCAGACGTTCGGAGTGATTGTCAGTAACCCGCCCTATATTGACGAGCATGACCCGCACCTTGCGCAGGGGGATGTGCGCTTCGAACCGCTGACGGCGCTGGTCGCCGCCAGGGAGGGTTTAGCCGACCTTGATCACATTGTGACAACGTCACGACAACATTTGCTTTCCGGCGGCTGGCTGCTGGTGGAGCATGGCTGGACGCAGGGGGAAGCCGTGCGGGCGCGCTTTACCCAGGCGGGCTACGCCGATGTCAAAACCTGCCGCGACTACGGCGGCAACGAACGCCTGACGCTGGGGCAGTGGTTATGAGCGCAGGTACTGATAAAGGCGTAAGGCTGACTGAAAGGCGGTTTGGCGTTATCATCTACATCGTTTTGAGTTTTATCTCGCCCGGGCGTCGCTGTACGCTCGGTCGTTACTGGGGTAAGTCATGAAGTCCTTAGCCGATTTCGAATTTAATAAAGTGCCGCTTTGCGATGGCATGATCCTGATTTCTGAGATGATCCGCGACGATTTTACGTCGCAGTACGTCTACGATGAGCTGGAGAATCTGGTCAGCCTGGCGCGTGAAGAGATCAATCAGGCGCGCCCGCAGGACTGGCAATTAGAGAAGCTGCTTGAGCTTTTCTACGGCGAATGGGGTTTCTGCGACACGCGGGGCGTGTATCGCCTGTCTGACGCATTATGGCTGGACCAGGTCTTAAAAAATCGTCAGGGGAGCGCCGTTGCGCTGGGTTCTATTTTGCTTTGGGTTGCGCATCGCCTGGATATTCCACTGGTGCCGGTCATTTTTCCGACGCAGATGATCCTGCGTGCGGAGTGGCTGGACGGTGAGATGTGGCTCATTAATCCCTTCAACGGCGATACGCTGGATGAACATACGCTGGACGTGTGGCTGAAAGGCAATATCAGCCCGGTGGCTGAGCTCTTCAACGAAGATCTCGACGAGGCGGATAACGCAGAAGTGATCCGCAAGCTGCTGGATACGCTGAAGTCTGCGTTAATGGAAGAGCGTCAGATGGAGCTGGCCCTGCGCGCCAGCGAAGTGCTGCTGCAGTTTAATCCGGAAGACCCGTACGAAATTCGCGACCGTGGGTTGATCTATGCCCAGCTCGATTGTGAGCACGTGGCGCTGAACGATCTGAGCTATTTCGTCGAGCAGTGTCCGGAAGATCCTATTAGCGAAATGATTCGTGCGCAGATCAACGCGATCTCGCACAAGCAAATTACACTGCATTAATCTTAATTCCGATTCACACCTGAATAAGGCGATCCTATGAAACAAAAAGTGGTTAGCATTGGTGATATCAAGGTAGCAAACGACCTGCCGTTCGTGCTGTTTGGCGGCATGAACGTGCTGGAATCCCGCGACCTCGCCATGCGTATCTGCGAGCACTACGTGACCGTGACCCAGAAGCTGGGCATCCCGTACGTGTTTAAAGCCTCTTTTGACAAAGCCAACCGCTCCTCCATCAACTCTTACCGTGGCCCGGGCCTGGAAGAAGGGATGAAGATTTTCCAGGAGCTGAAGCAGACCTTTGGCGTGAAAGTGATCACCGACGTGCATGAAGCCGCTCAGGCGCAGCCGGTGGCAGACGTGGTTGACGTGATTCAGCTCCCGGCGTTCCTGGCTCGCCAGACCGACCTGGTTGCCGCGATGGCGAAAACCGGTGCCGTGATCAACGTGAAAAAACCACAGTTCGTGAGCCCGGGTCAGATGGGCAACATCGTCGATAAGTTTATCGAAGGTGGCAACGACAAGGTTATCCTGTGCGACCGTGGTTCCAACTTCGGTTATGACAATCTGGTTGTGGATATGCTGGGCTTCAGCGTGATGAAAAACGTCTCTAATCAGTCTCCGGTGATTTTCGACGTGACCCACGCGCTGCAGTGCCGCGACCCGTTTGGCGCTGCGTCCGGTGGCCGTCGTGCTCAGGTGACCGAACTGGCGCGCGCCGGTATGGCAACCGGTCTGGCTGGCCTGTTCATTGAGGCGCACCCGGATCCGGATAACGCAAAATGCGACGGCCCATCCGCGCTGCCGCTGGATAAGCTCGAGCCGTTCCTGAAACAGATCAAAGCAATTGACGATCTGGTCAAGAGCTTCGATGAGCTGGATACCAGCAAATAATAAAAAAACCCGCTTCGGCGGGTTTTTTTATGGGGCATATTGCCGGGTGGCGCTTTGCTTACCCGGCCTACAAAACCCGTAGGTCCTGCAAGCGAAGCGCCGCTGGGCAAAAAGGCTACGCAAAAATTGTCATCAAGTAAGCCACAAACAGCGCCATATGCGCCGCCCCGTTCAGCACGTTGGTGCGTCCGGTTGAGAACGAAATCTGGCACAGCAGCAACGAGGCTACCATCACAATCATCTCTGGCGCGCCCAGCGCGAACTGCAGTTCGTTACCGGTCATAAAGGCAATCAGCGTCACCACCGGCACGGTGAGTGAAATGGTCGCCAGCACGGAGCCGAAGAACAGGTTCATGGCGCGCTGCACCTGATTGTTTAAGACGGCTTTCAGCGCCCCCAGCCCTTCCGGGGACAGGATCAGCAGCGCCACCAGGAAACCGGTAAACGCGACCGGCGCGTTCAGTTCGGTTAACAGCGTTTCCAGCGGATTGGCGTTCATCTTGGTGACGGCAATCACCGCAATCAGATGCACGATCAGCCAAACCGTATGCCACGCGCTGCTGTGGGCCGACGGCTTACCGTGGTGCGGGTCATCGTCGTCGCTGTCGTCTTCATGCTCATACACAAACAGGCTCTGGTGCGTTTTGGTCTGAATCAACAGAAACACGCCGTACATGGCTGCGGAAATCAGCGCAACCAGCAGCGCCTGACCGGTGGAGAAGTTGGCACCCGGCAGCGCCATCGGGAAGACCAGCACGATAATCGCCAGCGGGAAGAGGGCAATCAGATACTGTTTTATGCCGAACAGGTTCATATACTGGGTCGCGAATTTACGCCCGCCCAACAGCAGAGAGAAGCCCACCAGGCCGCCCGTCACAATCATAATGATCGAGTAGAGCGTGTCGCGCATCAGCGTCGGCGCGGCATCGCCGGTCGCCATAAGCGCGGAAATCAGGCTGACTTCGAGAATAACAACGGAAAGGCTGAGAATTAACGATCCGTAGGGTTCGCCCAGACGGTGGGCCAGTACGTCCGCATGGCGAACGACGCTAAAGGCGCTGGTTAAGATACCGACCAGGGCAAGAATATTGATACCAACCACCACTGGCAGTGACTGACTGCTTCCCCAGAAGAGCAGCACAGCCAGTGCCAGAACCGGGAAAATGAGAGACGTCTCCTTGTGGCGGGTCTTTACCGCCTCGTGTGTTGCTGTCATGTGCTTCTCCATCAATGCAGGTGCTTGTAATTATAGATAGATTTTTGAGGTCATTAAATTAACAGATCTCTGTTAAATGCCCTTTATTTTTTACTTAATTTTACCTTTTTTAATAATTATCATGCCTGATTCCTGTAATTCACCATATTCTCCGAATATTTATTAAATAACAATAAGTTAATATTTTCGATCATTCATAAATGAAGTGTGGGTGGCACGCTGCCATATCGTCGTCCACACTTATCTCTTTAACCAAAAGAGAGGTGAGTGATGCCTTATAAAACGAAACGCGAATTACCCGATAATGTGCAAAACGTGCTGCCCGCTCACGCGCAGGATATCTACAAAGAGGCGTTTAACAGTGCCTGGGATCAGTACAAAGATAAGGACGATCGCCGGGATGATGCCAGCCGTGAAGAGACGGCACACAAAGTCGCCTGGGCCGCTGTAAAACATGAATATGAAAAAGGAGACGACGATAAATGGCATAAAAAGAAATAGCCCTGAAATAATTCGCTGCCTTCATTTTGACTTTTCAGGCGGTTGAACTGCCGTTGTATTGCAACTGGTCCGCTAATTGCTTATCGTTATTCAACTGCTGGCAAAATGACCAGCACCTAAGGCCGGGAAGGCGAATTACAGATGTCGCAAGGAAGCATGCAGTGGCGGAGGTGGAAAGTGTTAACGCGTGATTTCTTAATGAAGGCAGATTGTAAGACGGCATTTGGTGCTATTGAGGAATCGCTTCTCTGGTCAGCTGAACAACGTGCGGCGTCGCTCGCTGCCACGCTTGCCTGCCGCCCGGATGATGGCCCGGTATGGATTTTTGGCTACGGCTCCCTGATGTGGAACCCGGCGCTCGAATTTGTCGAATCGGCAACGGGCACGCTGCCTGGCTGGCATCGCGCATTTTGCCTGCGCCTGACGGCCGGACGCGGCAGCGCGTGCCAGCCCGGGCGTATGCTTGCACTGAAAGAGGGCGGACGCACCACGGGCGTGGCGTATCGCCTCCCGGATGCCACCCTGGAAGAGGAGCTTACGCTGCTCTGGAAGCGTGAGATGATCACCGGCTGCTACATGCCGAGCTGGTGCAAGCTGGATCTTGACGACGGACGCACCGTCAATGCGCTGGTGTTTATCATGGACCCGCGCCATCCGCTGTATGAAGCGGACACCCGCACGCAGGTGATTGCCCCGTTAATTGCCGCCGCCAGCGGGCCGCTGGGTACCAACGCGCAGTATCTCTTCTCTCTCGATCAAGAGCTGACCCGCCTCGGCATGAAGGACGATTGTCTGAATGAGCTGGTGGTGAAGGTGAAGGCGTTGCTGGAAGGAAACCCGCTCAACGGCACGCTGCGACGGGGTTTTGCCTGATAATACGCCCGGCTCGCCGGGCGCATAATTTAAGCTGCTACGTAACTGACAGAATGCTCCAGAGACTGGCTGTGGCTGTCGATCAGCACATCCCAGGTGCCGGTATACGGCACGGTAAGCCAGGCGTTATCATCCTGCACGGTGAGAATATCCGCCTGGGATTGTTTTTGTGCTTTCGCACTCATCAGATGAATACGGCAGCGCTCTGAGCAACGCACCACTACCGTATCCCCGCCAAACAGTTTCAAACTTGTTTTTACTAATGCCATTTTTTACCCCGTAGTCTTAAACAACGCTCTCCCTGCAGCCATATCCGAGCGTGATGTTGTTCACAATTCACTCATGGCATAACACCAAAGGGGAGGGGGAGGGATGCTGATTTTGATCAAAAAATGGCATAACGATTAAACAAAAATGACAAAATCCCTCAAAATTTCAGCTGACGCGCGTTTTACCCGCTAAACGCGCGCCAGTAGAAAATTAAATGCGGAAATGGCCGGCGGTTTCAGCAAGGTCGCCCGCCTGGCTCTGTAGGGCGCCCGCGGCGGCGGCGGATTGCACGACCAGCTCGGCGTTCTGCTGGACCATGCGGTCGAGATGGGTCACCGCGTGGTTAATCTCGTGAATGCCTTTCATCTGCTCGCTGGTGGCGATAGAGATTTCGCGCATGATGCCGGAGACGCTGCCGATGCTGGAGCGGATCTCGTCCATGCTTTCCCCGGCCAGGTGCACGTAGCGGGAGCCGGTGGCCACGCTGTCGGTGGTGGAATCAATCAGCGATTTGATCTCTTTCGCCGCCTGGGCGCTGCGGCTCGCCAGGTTACGCACTTCGCCCGCCACCACGGCAAACCCGCGCCCCTGCTCGCCGGCACGGGCCGCCTCGACGGAGGCGTTCAGCGCCAGAATGTTGGTCTGGAACGCGATGCCGTCAATCACGCTGGTGATGTCGCCAATTTTAGCCGACGCGACTTCGATGGACTGCATGGTGCTGATCGCCTGGGATACCACCTCGCCGCCGCGCGCCGCGGCCGCGGAGGCTTTGCTCGCCTGGTCATTTGCTTCCGCCGCCGATTCGTTCGACTGCGTCACGGAGGCGGTGATCTGCTCTACGGCGCTGGCCGTCTCGCGCAGGCTGGACGCCGCCTGCTCGGTACGTCCGGAGAGATCCTGGTTACCCGCCGCAATCTCCTGAGCGGCGTTTTTCACCGACTCGCTGGCATCACGGAGCTGCACCATCACCACCGACAGCTTATCGCTGAAGGCGTTAAAGGCCTGGGCAATCTGCGCCACCTCGTCCTCACCGCTGTCAGGCAGACGCTGCGACAGGTCGTTAGTCCCGTTGGCAATGTTGTGCATCGCGTCGCGAATGTCCGACAGGCGCTTCAGCAGACGGGCAATCAGGAGGTGAACAATGGCCGCGCTCAGCAGCGCCAGGATCACCAGCGAAATCGCCGAGGCTTTAAGCAGGGAACGCATGCCGGAGGTGGCATCACCGTTGTCGAGGGCGACGACCAGCAGCCAGTTTGTGCCCGGCACGGCGGTTGCCACGAAGGTTTTTTCGACGTCGTTCAGCGTACCGTCGACAAGATTACCGCTTTTCAGCGCAGCAAAATCGATGCCTTTGATGGTCTCAGCAAACGGTTTAAGCGTCAGAGCCGGATCGTTAGCCGCAATCACGCTGCCGTCACTGTTCAGAAGCAAGCCGCTGCTGGACGGAGTTGGATGGATCCCGCGCACGTTCGCCACCACGCTGTCCATGGCCACATCGCCCGCCACCACCGCTTTCAGGGCGCCATTCTCTTTCACCGGCACGGCGAAAGTCACCACCAGTTTACCGGTACCTGCATCAACGTAAGGCGCGGTGACGACCGGGCCGTCCGTGCTGACCACCTGCTGATACCACGGGCGAATGGTCGGGTCATAATCCGCAGGTACGCCCGCGGGCTCAGAGAATTTCGCCGTTTTGCTGGCGTAGCCGACATAAACGTTGGTGAATCCACCCGCCTGCGCAAGCTGTTTAAACACCGGAACCGGGTCGTCACTCAGCGCAACGGTCTGGGCAGAGGCGATAACCGTCATCTTGCTTTTTACCCAGTCGGCAATCGCCATGTTATGGCTGGCGCTGGTGCTGGTCAGGATATCGCGCTGTGACTGCTGGTTATCCTGGCGTGTGACCTGGAAGTTAATAACGGTGTTGAGGAGAAGGGCGACGACCAGACAGCCTGCCGTCGCCGCGATGATGCGTGCACGAATCGATCTGAACATAAGTGAAATACCTGCTGTGTTGTTTCCATGCCTATCGGCAACCCCGCAGGTAAACTTGATGCTGAAACCGCGTCCATAAGAAAATAATATTTTTACGGGTTTATTATTAAAAAGTTAATACTTTATCAGCGGACAGCGTCCACTCGGCCAGTTCAACCAGCGTGCCAATTTCTACGCCATCAATCAGCGGCAGCCCGGTGATACCGCGCCCGTCGGTGCAGGTTTTGCACAGCTTCACCGGCACGTTTTGTGCGGTCAGGATCTCCAGCATCTGCTGAATGTTATAACCCTCGGCCGGCTTTTGTCCCTTCAGCCCGGCGGTGACGGCGTCCGACATTAAAAAGAGGCGTAACGCCAGGTCGCTCTCTTTTTCACGTAGCGCGATCGCCAGGCGCAGGCTGTTGAAAAGGGATTCGCTGCCGTAGGCCGCACCGTTGGCGACGATCACAATCTTCTGCATGTTGACTCCTGTTCTTATAAAGGCACGAATATTGCTTAATTCTCCGGAGTTTCGCTGTCCGGGAGAGTAAGCATGACATTAATGGCAGGCATTTCGCCAGGCGCTGCCGAATGGCTCACGCGCGCAAAGATGATGCGCCAGGAGCAGTTCAGCAAGCTGGCACAGCTGGGCGTGCTTGTGCACGGCATTAGCCAACTGGTGCATATGTTACAGTGCGAGCGCGGGGCGTCCAACGTCTGGCTCTGCTCACAGGGCAAGCTGTACGCTCCCGAATGCAAAGCCAGCCGGGCGCTGGTGGATGAAAACCTCGCAGCCCTTTACGCCATTCTTGACACACAGTCGCCGATTCCGGGAAGTGCCGTCTGTGAACGCATCGGCGGCGCGCTCCTGAGCCTGGAGACGCTTCCCGCGCTGCGTGACGGTGTGATTCAGCAGACGGTAACGGCACCCCAGGCGATGGAACACTACTCCCGCATGCTTCGCCATCTGCTCAGTATCGTGCCGCAGCTTAATGACAGCATTGACGATCCGCAAATCGCAGGACGTTTTGTCGCGCTTTATAGCCTGATGCAGGGCAAGGAGCTGGCGGGACAGGAGCGGGCGCTGGGGGCGATTGGCTTCACGCAGGGTTTTTTCGATGATGTGACTCGTCAGAGGCTGGTTGACCGCATTGACGGGCAGCAGGCCTGCTTTGAGATCTTTCTCTCACACAGCTCCGCTGACGTTCAGACCACCTTTTCAATGCACTGTCAGCCCGATCGTGAAACGGAGCAGCTCCGGCGCGTGGCCTGTACCCGCCAGCCCGCCGCCGATAACGGCCTTACGGCGCTGGCCTGGTTTGCTCTGCAAACCGCGCGCCTTGAGCATCTGCGCACGCTGGAGGAGACGATCATCGCCGATCTGATGGTCGCGGTGGACGAATGCATTCACCGTGACGATGAGTACGCGCTCCCCGGCGATGAACAGGATGACCCGCCGATCCGCTATCCGGAAAAACCGTTGCTTACCCTGGTTCGCCAGCAGGCGCGCGAGATAGAGCAGCTCTCACGTCAGCTTGCGTCGCTGCGCGATACGCTTGAAGAGCGCAAAATCATTGATAAAGCGAAGAGCGTGCTGATGACCCACCAGAATATGAGTGAGGAACAGGCCTGGACGGCGCTGCGCAAAATGGCGATGGACAAGAACCAAAGGATGGTGGATATCGCCCGCGCGCTGCTCATAGTGAAGAGTGTATGGCAGGTAACACCAAAGGAGTAGCTGCACGGTCGGTGGGCATTTTATGCCTGTTTGCGGTGCGTAAAGGCGAGTGAATAACGGTAAGCGCCGCAAGAAACAGTGTGTTAAAACCTGGCATTCACTTTGCATTATCAGATTAACCATTTTTGACGATGCGCCAACGGCGGTGCATCCGTCTTCGGGATAAAGGCGTCCACTGGTGCTTCGGCACCGTGGGCGCTTTTTTTTTGGTTTTTTTTCAGGAGTGGTCATGGCGGATTTGTCGAGACGGCGTTTTTTGCAGGCCAGCATGCTGGCGAGTAGTGCAATGCTGTTGCCGGGTGTCATTCAGGCCGCATGGGCGGCAGGCTCGGATAAACCGGAGCAGGAAACAGTACGCATCGGGTTTATCCCGCTGACAGACTGTGCCCCGGTGGTTATCGCGGCGCTGAAAGGGTTTGATAAAAAATACGGTATTACCATCGTGCCCACCAAAGAGGCGAGCTGGGCGGCGGTGCGCGACAAGCTGGTGGCGGGCGAACTCGATGCCGCGCACATTCTCTACGGCCTGCTGTACGGACTGGAGCTGGGCATCGCCGGCAAGCCACAGCAGATGGCTAACCTGATGACCCTCAACCAGAACGGCCAGGCGATTACGCTCTCCAGCGATCTGGCAGAGAAGGGCGTTCGTGACCTTGACGGGCTGAAAAAGCGGATTGGGCAGCAGGCGCCTGGCACCTATACCTTCGCGCACACCTTCCCGACCGGGACGCACGCCATGTGGCTCTACTACTGGCTGGCCAGCGCGGGCATTCACCCTTTTGACGACGTGCGCACGGTGGTGGTGCCGCCGCCGCAGATGGTGATGAACATGCGCATTGGCAACATGGTCGGCTTTTGCGTCGGCGAGCCGTGGAACGCGCGTGCCATCAACGACCGCATCGGTTTTACCGCCGCCACGTCGCAGTCTGTCTGGGCCGACCATCCGGAAAAAATCCTCGGGACGCGTCGCGACTGGGTGGAGAAAAACCCGCACACCGCCCGGGCGCTGGTGAGCGCAGTGCTGGAGGCGGCGCGCTGGATTGAGGCCTCCCCGGAAAACAAACGCGAAACCGCGCAGATCCTCTCCCGCCGGGCGTGGCTCAACTGCAAAGAGCAGTATCTCACCGGACGCATGCTCGGCGAGTACGACAACGGCCTGGGCCAGCGCTGGCAGGACGCGCACCCGATCCGCTTCTTCAACGAGGGGGCCGTCAGCTACCCGTATCTCTCCGACGGCATGTGGTTCTTAACCCAGTTCCGCCGCTGGGGCTTGCTCAAAGCCGCCCCGGACTATGCGGGCATCGCACAACGCATTAACCAGACGGCGGTCTGGCAGGATGCCGCCACGGCGGTGGGGGGCATTACCACACCGACTTCACCACTACGCAGCAGCACCTTGATGGACGGCACCGTCTGGAACGGTACCGACCCGGAAGGATACGCCAGCCGTTTCGCCATTCACCGTAAAGGGGCCTGATTATGCAGCATCTGCAAAAGACAAAATCACACGAGACGCCGGAGAGTGGAGAGGTGATTGTCCTGCCTCCGGTGCAGGTTCGCCGCCGTACGCCGACGTTTGCGCGTCGGATTAACGCGATCCTTCAGCGCATCATTCCGGCTTTTCTGGGGCTGGGACTGCTGGTGGTGCTCTGGCAGCTGGCGGCGATTAACAGCAAAGGTTTCCCGACGCCGCTCAGCACGCTCGATTCCGCTATTACCCTGTTTGCCGATCCGTTTTATCGCGACGGGCCAAACGACATGGGCATCGGCTGGAACGTTCTCGCCTCATTACAGCGCGTGGCGGTGGGCTTTGGCCTGGCCGCGTTCGCCGGGATCCCGCTCGGTTTCCTGATTGGCCGCTTCACCTTTTTTTCGCGCATGTTCGGCCCGCTGATCGCGCTGTTACGCCCGGTTAGCCCGCTGGCCTGGCTGCCCATCGGCCTGCTGCTGTTCCAGAAAGCGGAGCCCGCGTCGAGCTGGACCATTTTTATCTGCTCCATCTGGCCGATGGTGATCAACACCGCCGAAGGCGTGCGGCGTATTCCGCAGGACTACCTCAACGTGGCCCGGGTGCTGCAGCTTTCCGAGTGGACCATCATGCGCCGCATTCTCTTCCCGGCGGTGTTGCCCGCGGTGCTGACCGGGGTGCGCCTCTCCATCGGCATCGCCTGGCTGGTGATTGTCGCCGCCGAGATGCTGACCGGCGGTTTAGGGATCGGTTTCTGGATCTGGAACGAGTGGAACAACCTCAACGTCGAAAACATTCTCATCGCCATCGTCATCATTGGCGTGGTCGGGCTGCTGCTGGAGCAGGGGCTGATGCTGATCGCCCGTCGCTTTAGCTGGCAGGAAAAATAAGGAGCGAACATGAAACCATTAATCCAGGTCCAGGCCGTGAGCCAGCGTTTTTCCACCGCCAGCGGCGAATTTCTGGCGCTGCAGAACGTCTCCTTTGATATCCATGAGGGCGAAACCGTCAGCCTGATTGGGCACTCCGGCTGCGGTAAATCGACGCTGCTGAACCTTATCGCTGGGATCACGCTGCCGACGGAAGGCGGGCTGATTTGCGACAACCGCGAAATTGCCGGGCCGGGTCCGGAGCGCGCGGTGGTATTCCAGAACCATTCGCTGCTGCCGTGGCTCACCTGCTTCGACAACGTGGCCCTGGCGGTAGATCACGTGTTTCGCCACAGCATGAGCAAGGCGGAGCGCCGGGAGTGGATTGAGCACAACCTCGACCGCGTGCAGATGGGGCACGCCATGCACAAGCGCCCGGGGGAGATCTCCGGCGGCATGAAGCAGCGCGTCGGGATTGCCCGCGCGCTGGCGATGAAGCCGAAAGTTCTGCTGATGGATGAACCCTTCGGCGCGCTGGATGCGCTGACGCGCGCCCATCTGCAGGACTCGGTGATGCAGATCCAGCAGGCGCTGAACACCACCATCGTGCTGATTACCCACGACGTGGACGAGGCGGTGCTGCTCTCCGATCGCGTGCTGATGATGACCAACGGCCCGGCGGCGACCGTCGGGGAGATCCTGCACGTTGACCTGCCGCGCCCGCGTAACCGGGTGCAGCTGGCCGACGACAGCCGCTATCACCACATGCGCCAGCAGATCCTGCATTTCCTCTATGAAAAGCAGCCGAAAGCGGCGTAGCGAGGGGGCTTTGATGCGACTGGTCATTATCGGAAATGGCATGGCGGCCACGCGGCTGATTGCCTCGCTCACCGGGCGTGCTGTCGATCGTTTCACTATTACCGTCATCGGTGACGAGCCGGAGCATGCCTATAACCGCATCCAGCTTTCGCCGGTGCTGGGCGGTGAAAAAACGGCGGCGGGCATCTGTCTTCAGAATGACGACTGGTACCAGGAACGGGGCGTGACGGTGCTGCGGGGCGAAAAGGCGCTCGCCGTGAATGTGGACACGCGGGAAGTGCAAACCACCGCCCGCACGCTGGGCTGGGATGCGCTGGTGTTTGCCACCGGATCAACGCCCTTTGTTCCGCCGATCCCCGGCTGCGATGCGCCGCATGTCTTCACGTTCCGTACCCTGGAGGATATCCGGGCCATTCGGGCGATCGCCGGTCCGGCGGTAGTGCTGGGCGGCGGCGTGCTCGGGGTTGAGACGGCGGCAGCGCTGGCGCGCTCAGGGGACAACGTCACCCTTGTTCATCGCGGTCCGTGGCTGATGGAGCAGCAGCTGGATGAGCAGGCGGGCGTGCTGCTGGAAGAGGCGCTGGCGGCGCGGGGCGTGCGCTGTGAGCTCGCCTCTGGCATCGCGGCGATTGACGGGAATAGCGTGACGCTGCTGAACGGACGCAGCGTCGCCGCGGCGCGCGTGGTGCTGGCGACCGGCGTGCAGCCCAACGTCGTGCTGGCGCAGGCCAGCGGCATTCGCTGCGCGCGCGGCATCGTGGTGGATCACCAGATGCAAACCTCCGCGCCGGACGTCTACGCCATTGGCGAATGCTGTGAAATTGACGGCCAGACGTTTGGCCTGGTCGCCCCCTGTCTGGCGCAGGCGGATATCCTCGCCGCACGGCTGGCCGGAGATGTCATCGCGCCGTTTGCCCTGACCGACAACGGCGTGCGCCTCAAGGTGACCGGCGTGGAGCTGTTCAGCCTCGGTCGCGCGGCAGAGCAGGAGGGCGATGTGGTCTGGAGCGCATGGGATCCGCTGACCCGTCACTATCGTCGTTTACTGATCCATCAGGGGGCGCTGGCTGGCGTGCTGCTGATGGGGGACTGCCGCAGCGCGGCGACATTTACCGATTTACTGGCAACGGCTGCGCCCGCGCACGCGGACTGGCTGTTCGATCGTTTCACTACGCAACCGCAGGTTGCAGGACAGAACGCTATGACAAAACCTACTCTGGTGGTGGTTGGGCACGGTATGGTCGGCCATCATTTCCTCGAAGACTGCGTTAACCGCAATCTGCATCAGCAGTATCAGATCGTTGTCTTTGGCGAGGAGCGCTATGCCGCCTATGACCGCGTGCATCTGTCGGAATATTTTGGCGGCCGCAGCGCGGCGTCGCTTTCGCTGGTGGAGGGGGATTTCTTTGCCGACAACGGCATTGAGCTGCGCCTGTCGCAGCAGATTGTCGCTATCGATCGCGACGCGCGCGTGGTGCGTAGCGCCAGCGGGCACGAAACCCACTGGGATAAACTGGTGCTGGCGACCGGCTCATACCCGTTCGTGCCGCCCGTGCCGGGCCACGATTTGCCGGGCTGTTTTGTCTACCGCACCCTTGACGATCTGGACAAGATTGCGGCGCATGCGGCGGGCTCACGCCGCGGTGTCGTGATTGGCGGCGGGCTGCTGGGGCTGGAGGCGGCGAATGCCCTGAAGCAGCTCGGGCTGGAAACTCACGTGGTGGAGTTTGCGCCCAATCTGATGGCGGTCCAGCTCGACAACGACGGCGCGGCGATGCTGCGCAAGAAAATCGAGGCGCTTGGCGTCGGTGTGCATACCAGTAAAGCAACGACAGAGATCGCCGCCGCGGACGGCGGGCTGGTGCTGCGCTTTGCCGATGGCGAACAGCTTGAAACAGACATGGTGGTCTTTTCTGCCGGCATTCGTCCCCAGGACGCGCTGGCGCGCAGCAGCGGGCTGGCTATCGGCGAACGCGGCGGGATCGGCATTGACGACCGCTGTCAGACCTCCGATCCGGACGTGCTGGCCATTGGTGAATGCGCCCTGTGGGAAGGGAAAATCTTCGGGCTGGTTGCGCCCGGCTACCAGATGGCGAGGGTGGCCGCCGCCGCGCTGGCGGGAGAGGAGAAAACCTTCGCCGGCGCGGATATGAGCACCAAACTCAAGCTGCTGGGCGTGGACGTGGCCTCGTTCGGCGATGCTCACGGCCGCACGCCAGGGGCGCTGAGCTACCAGTGGACGCACGGCCCGCAGCAAATCTACAAGAAAATCGTGGTCAGCCACGACGGCAAAACGCTGCTCGGCGGCGTGCTGGTGGGTGATGCCAGCGAATACGCCACGCTGGTACAGATGATGCTCAACGGGATAGCCCTGCCAAAAGAGCCGGAAACGCTGATATTACCCGCGTCGTCAGGCAGTGCGCCAAAAGCGCTCGGCGTGGCAGCGCTGCCGGAAAGCGCACAAATCTGTTCGTGTCATAACGTCAGCAAAGGCGATATCTGTCAGGCGGTAAGTGCGGGCGCAACGGATATCGGCGCGATTAAGCAGTGCACCAAAGCGGCGACCGGCTGCGGAGGATGTAGCGCACTGGTGAAGCAGGTGATGGAGTTCCAGCTGGCGGCGCAGGGCGTGGAGGTGAAAAAGGACATCTGCGAACACTTCCCGTACTCGCGTCAGGAGATTTACCACCTCGTGCGCGTCAACCATATCCGCACCTTTGACCAGCTCATTAGTCGCTACGGTCAGGGACACGGGTGCGAAATTTGTAAGCCACTGGTGGGGTCAGTGCTCGCCTCCTGCTGGAACGAGTATCTGCTGAAACCGGCACACCTGCCGCTGCAGGACACCAACGACCGCTACTTCGCCAATATCCAGAAGGACGGTACTTACTCCATCGTGCCGCGCATGCCTGCGGGGGAAGTGACCGCAGACGGGCTGATCGCCATCGGCCAGATTGCGAAACGCTACAGCCTTTACAGCAAAATCACCGGCGGCCAGCGTATCGACCTGTTTGGCGCCACGCTCGAACAGCTGCCGGAGATCTGGCAGGCGCTGGTGGAAGCCGGATTTGAAACCGGGCACGCCTACGGCAAATCCCTGCGCACGGTGAAATCCTGCGTCGGGTCGACCTGGTGTCGCTACGGCGTGCAGGACTCCACCGGCCTCGCGGTCAGGCTCGAGCACCGCTACAAAGGCCTGCGCGCACCGCACAAAATCAAAATGGCGGTCTCAGGGTGTACCCGCGAATGCGCCGAGGCGCAGAGTAAAGACGTGGGGGTGATTGCCACCGATAAGGGGTGGAACCTCTACCTGTGCGGCAACGGCGGCATGAAGCCGCGCCATGCGGATCTCTTCGCCAGCGATCTTGATGATGACACGCTGATCCGCACCGTCGATCGCTTCCTGATGTTCTACATCCGCACGGCGGATCGCCTGCAGCGCACCAGCACCTGGATGGACAACCTGGAAGGCGGCCTCGACTACCTGCGGGAGGTGATCCTCAACGACAGCCTGGGCATCGCCCACGAGCTGGAACAGGAGATGGCCCGGGTGGTGGAAACCTACCAGTGCGAATGGCAAACCACGCTTAACGATCCCAACCGTCTGGCGCTGTTCCGCACGGCGGTGAACGACACCGCAGCGGATCAAGGTAAGCGCTGGCAGGAAATCTGCGGCATCGACGATATCCCCGAGCAGGCGGGAATCGGCGCGCGGCTTGGGCGTAAGCCGATCGCGCTGTTCCGCTTTGGCAAAACCGTTTACGCCCTCGACGATCGGGAGCCAGGCAGCAGCGCGAACGTGCTTTCCCGCGGCATTCTTGGCGATGCGGCGGGGGAGCCGGTGGTGATTTCCCCGCTCTACAAGCAGCGTATCCGCCTGCGCGACGGCTGTCAGGTGGAGAACGGCGAACCCGCGGTGCGCGCCTGGCCGGTCAAAATTGAGAACGGCAAGGTGTGGGTCGGTAATGATGCCCTGGTAATGCGTGCGGAGGCCTCATGACGGAAATCCGGACAACGTGTCCCTACTGCGGGGTCGGCTGCGGCGTGGTCGCCCGCGTGGACGGTGAAACGGTCAGCGTTCGGGGGGATGAAACCCATCCTGCGAACTTTGGCCGCTTGTGCGTGAAAGGATCGGCCCTGGGGGAAACAATGGGGTTACAGGGGCGATTGCTGCGCCCCGTTGTTGACGGTGCTGAGGTGGCCTGGGCGCAGGCGCTGGGAGCGGCAGGCGAGCGCCTCCAGGACATTATCGACAAATGGGGGCCGCAGGCGGTGGCATTTTACGCGTCCGGGCAATTGCTTACCGAGGATTATTACGCCGCCAATAAGCTGATGAAAGGGTTTATCGGCGCGGCGAACATTGATACCAACTCCCGGCTCTGCATGTCATCGGCGGTCGTTGGCTACAAGCGCGCCTTTGGTGAAGACGTCGTGCCGTGTAGCTACGAGGATGTGGAAAACAGCGATCTGGTGGTGCTGGTGGGATCAAACGCGGCCTGGACGCATCCGGTGCTCTATCAGCGGCTGGTGCAGGCAAAGCACAACAATCCGCAGATGAAAGTGGTGGTCATCGATCCGCGCAGAACCGCCACCTGTGATATTGCTGACCTGCATCTGGCGCTCACTCCCGGCAGCGACGCCGGGCTGTTCGTCGGTCTGCTTAATGTCATTCAGGGAACGGACGCGTGGCCGATATCCCGCGTGGAGGCGTTTTGCGGCCTCTCGCCGCAGGATATTGGTACGTTTTACGACTGGTTTGTGACGGCGCCCCGGGCCATCACGCTCTACACCATGGGAATCAACCAGTCCTCCAGCGGCAGCGACAAATGCAGCGCCATCATTAACGTGCACCTTGCCAGCGGAAAATTTAACCGTCCGGGCTGCGGCCCGTTTTCGCTGACCGGACAGCCAAACGCGATGGGCGGAAGAGAGGTGGGCGGGCTGGCAAATCAGCTGGCGGCGCACATGAACTTTGAGCCGGACGATCTCTCGCGGGTGGCGCGTTTCTGGGGAACGGAACGGCTTGCGCAGACGCCGGGCTTGATGGCGGTTGAGCTGTTTGACGCCATTGCCCGCGGCGAGGTGAAGGCGGTGTGGATCATGGGCACTAACCCCGCCGTGTCGCTGCCGGACAGCCACGCGGTGTGTCAGGCGCTGGGGCGCTGCCCGCTGGTCATTGTCTCTGAGGTGATGAATGATACCGACACCAGCCGGTTTGCCCATATTCGCTTTCCGGCGCTGGGCTGGGGAGAGAAGGACGGGACGGTGACCAATTCCGAGCGACGCATTTCGCGCCAGCGCGCGTTTCTGCCCGCGCCCGGCGAGGCAAAGCCGGACTGGTGGATCGTCGCGCAGGTGGCGAAACGGCTGGGGCACGGTGACGCCTTTGCCTGGCTGCATCCCCACGAGATTTTTTGCGAGCATGCGGCGCTGACGGCCTTTGAAAATGACGGCGCGCGGGTGTTAAACCTTCATGACCTGGCTACGTTAACCCGTGAGGAGTGGGAGCGGCTTGAACCCTGGCAGTGGCCTGGGGGGGATTTCCCGTGCCGAAACATTGTTCCCGTTAACCCTCTGTCGCACGGTGCGACGGTCAGCGCGTTTTACCCGCTGATTCTCAACTCCGGGCGCATCCGCGATCAGTGGCATACCATGACGCGAACAGGATATGTGGCCAGACTGATGCAGCATATCGCCGAACCCTTTGTTGAGGTTTGCCCCGCAGACGCCGTTCGGTTTTCCCTGTGCGACGGTCAGCTGGCGCGCATCAGTTCGCCGCGCGGCGTCATGGTAGCAAGAGTGCGCATCAGCGACGCCCAGCGTGAAGAGAACGCTTTTGCCCCGATGCACTGGAACGCTGCGTTTGCCCGCCAGGGAAAGGTGAATGCGCTGGTGGAAGGGCGCTGCGATCCGGTTTCGGGCCAGCCTGAGAGTAAACAAACCGCCGTCAGAATCCAGCCCTGGCAGCCCGTCTGGCAGGGAGAACTCTATGCCCGTGAAGGGCTGGAAATGCCCTCTTCGGTTTACTGGTGGCGTAAAGCTTCACGCCTGACGGTGGCGTGCGATAAACCGCTGCTGTCGTGGGTAATGGAATACGCCAGCGGCCGGGGCTGGCAGCTGCAGGTTGCGCAGACCGGTGAACGCAGCAGCGTGCTGGCCTGGCATGAAGGCCAGCTTATGCTGGGTTTCTGGGAAGGTACCGCGTTACCGGCGCTGGCGCATACGGTGATTGAAGCCGCTTTTCATTCCCCCCCCGTGCTGCCCGCAGCACGCCACGCCCTGTTGAACGGGCAGAGCGTCGGGAAGGCGATGGATCCGGGACGCATTATCTGCAGCTGTTTCAGCGTCGGGGAAGAGGCGATACGGGAGGCGATTGCCGGAGGGTGTGATTCCGTCACCGCGCTGGGGGCGAAGCTGCGCTGTGGTACGAACTGTGGTTCCTGCGTGCCGGAGCTGAAAGGGCTGTTTCAGGATAATCCTGAAATGTCCGCCAGAACTGCATTTCAGGGCTTATCGCGTTAACATAATAAGAGTTTATTAATAAACACAGGTTCTTATTGACGACGTTGATGGTTGTATCGTCCCGCATTCGTTTGCTGTTTTTACTCCCCCTTCTTACGGCCGGAGCCGTTCACGGTGCGCCGAATTCCTTTATGCACCAGGCGCAGCACCCCTTTGATAATAATGGGGATAGTCTGCCCGATCTCGGCCTGGCGGCGCCAACGGGCGAAGGGGAGAAACACCTCGCCGAAATGGCGAAAGCCTTCGGTGAAGCCAGCATGACCGACAACGGGCTGACGACCGGCGAGCAGGCGCGTCAGTTTGCCTTTGGTCAGGTACGCGACGCGGTAAGCGGGGAAGTGAACCAGCAGATTGAGTCCTGGCTGTCGCCCTGGGGAAACGCCAGCGTGAACGTGCTGGTGGATAACGACGGCAAATTTAACGGCAGCAGCGGGAGCTGGTTTATTCCGTGGAATGATACTAACCGTTACCTCAGCTGGAGCCAGCTTGGCCTGACGCAGCAGACGGATGGCCTGGTCAGTAACGCCGGAATCGGTCAGCGCTGGGTCGCGGGGAAATGGCTGCTGGGCTACAACACCTTTTACGATAATCTTCTCGATGAAAACCTGCAGCGTGCCGGGCTGGGAGCGGAAGCGTGGGGGGAAAATATGCGCCTCTCAGCGAACTACTATCAGCCCTTTGCCGGATGGCGCGCGCGATCTGACGTTCAGGAGCAGCGCATGGCGCGCGGATATGACGTGACCGCTAAAGCCTGGTTGCCGTGGTTTCATCACCTGAACACCAGCGTCAGCGTTGAGCAGTACTTTGGCGATAACGTTGACCTGTTCAACAGTGGAACCGGGTACCACAACCCGGTTGCGGTCAATCTGGGGCTTAACTATACCCCCGTTCCACTCGTCACGTTGACCGCCGGGCACAAGCAGGGCGAAAGCGGCGAGAGCCAGAATAACCTTGGGCTGAAGCTCAACTACCGCTTTGGCGTGCCGCTGGCTAAGCAGCTTTCCGCCGATGAGGTTGCCGCGACGCGATCCCTGCGCGGCAGCCGCTACGATTCACCGGAGCGCACTAGCCTGCCGGTGATGGAATTCCGCCAGCGTAAAACGCTGTCCGTCTGGCTGGCCACGCCGCCGTGGGATCTGAAAGGGGGCGAGACCGTTATGCTGAAGCTGCAGGTTCGCAGCACGCACGGCATCCGTCAGATCCACTGGCAGGGGGATACGCAGGCATTGAGCCTGACGTCGCCGGCCAAAAGTAACAGCGCAGACGGCTGGAGCGTGATTATACCTGCCTGGAATGAACAGGAAGGTGCGACAAACCGCTGGCACCTCTCGGCGGTGGTAGAAGATGAGAAAGGCCAGCGCGTCTCGTCCAATGAGATCACGCTTGCTGTGGTGCAGCCGCTGGTCGCATTGCCTGATGACGACCCGCGCTGGAAGCTGCTGCCGGAGGAGTAATCCTTAGAAAATGCGTTCCTGATGCACCCACACGGCGGCTTCAACGCGAGATTTTAACTTCATTTTCTTCAGCATATGCTTCACGTGCACTTTGACCGTGCTTTCGGTGATGTCCAGGCGGCGAGCGATCATTTTGTTCGGCAGGCCTTGGGCAATGAGCTTGAGAATGTCGCGCTCGCGCGGCGTGAGCTGGCTGACGTCACGGTCAGAGGTGGCGCGGTTAGCGCGCAGGCTGGCGGCCAGCACCGGCGTTAAGGCTTCGCTCAATACCATCTCGCCCGCCGCCGCCTGCTGCAGCGCCTTAAGCAGATCTTCCGGCTCCATGTCTTTCAGCAGATAGCCATCCGCCCCGCGCTTCAGCGCCGTGACCACATCCTCTTCATGGTTCGACACGCTAAAGACGACGATGCGTCCGGAAAGCGATTTTTCCCGCAGCTTGTCGAGGGTCTCCAGTCCGTTCATGCCCGGCATATTCAGATCGAGCAGGATCAGATCGGGATCGAGGGATTCGGCAAGCTCAATGCCCTGTTCGCCGTTGCTGGCTTCACCCACCACGGTGATATCGGGCGCCATGCTGACCAGCTGTTTCACGCCAGTACGCAGCATCGGATGGTCGTCGATCAACAGGATGGATGCCGGTTCCTGATTAGTCATGGGTATCTCCTTGAGCAGTTGTAAGCGGTTTCTCGGGAATAAAGGTGACGACAACTTCCGTGCCGCCCGACTCTCTCCGGCGAACCTGGCAATCACCGCGCAGGCTTTGGGCGCGGTCTCGCATAATGATTAAACCATAATGGTTAGTGCGTTCGGCATTTTCCGGCACGCCGCGGCCGTTATCGTGAACCGTCAGTTTCACCTGATTGTCGTGCTGGCTGACGGTGACCGTGACCGCCGTTGCTTCAGCGTGTTTAAGCACGTTGCTCAGCGCTTCGCGGGCGATCTGCAGTAAATGTATGGCCTGATGGGAGGGGACAAAGCGCGGCGGCAGCTGGTAATCCAGCTTCACCGGGAACCCCAGCCGGGCGCTAAATTCGTGACAGCTGGATTCCAGCGCCGGGCGCAGGCCCGGCTCGGTCAGCTGCAGACGGAAGGTGGTCAGCAGCTCGCGCAGCTGCACCCAGGAGGTGTTCAGCTCGTTGCGGATCTGGCTGAGCAGCTGCTTGTTGCTGTCGGGCATCTCCGCATCCTGCATCTGCAGGCAGCTCACCTGCATTTTCATACAGGAAAGCGACTGGGCGATGGAGTCGTGCAGCTCGCGGGCGATGGTCGCGCGCTCTTCCATGACGATCAGCTGCTGCTGTTTTTCCTGATGCCTGTCGAGCGCCAGCGTGGCCGTCAGCTGTTCAACCAGCGTATCCACCAGCTGCTGCTGGTCGTGGCTCAGGTGGCGTCCGGTTGGCAGGGTGGCCAGCAGAATGCCGTACTGAGTGTGGCTATCCGTCAGGCGCCACTTCAGGGTCGTGCCGCCAGAGGTCAGCGGCGGCAGGCCGCGAGGGCAAAGATGGCAGCCTTTGTCATCGCAGGACATATCGGACTGACAGGTAAATTCCTGGTGGTTCTCTTCGTCTTCCACATCGTAGACCCGCAGCTCCAGATCGCGCAGCAGGGTCAGCTTTTGCAGGCCATTCAGCACCGGTGAGAGACGTTCACATAGCGGCACCTGCATGTGCAAGCGACGGTTGGCCTGCCAGAGGAAAGAGAGGATCTCGTTTTTCTGCTCCAGCCCGGCCGTTTTTTCCTGTACGCGCTGCTCCAGCACCGCGTAGCTCTCGGAGAGCTCTGCCGACATGGTATTGAGTGCCTGGCCGAGCATGGCCATCTCGTTGCGCCCGCTAATGTGCGTGCGCTGGGTAAAATCGCGTGCGGTTACCGCGCGGGCCATCGCCAGCAGCTGTTTCCAGGGATTCAGCAGACGCGCGCGGAGCCAGACGATGGTGAAGATCAGCAGCAGCCCCATAAACAGCGCCATGGCCCGGTGCACCATCACCACCCGGTCGATGCGTAATTCGGTCGTCTGGTCGAACGCGGAGACCAGCGCGTCAATGCGGGAGACAAACCCCGCCACGTCCTGGGCAACGGCTTCTGTACTGCGTGCCTGTTTCAGGCCCGGCTGCAGCTGGGTGTGCCAGTACCCCTGAAGGGCTTTCAACTGGGATTGCTGACCGGCACGGATGGCGGCATTTTCCAGCTCGGGGCTGAACGCCGTGCGCTCCATTTCATCGATTAAAGGCCGATCGTCCTGCGTCAGCGGAACCGCCGCCAGCAGACGGTAACTCTGCATGCGTAGCGAGCCTGCCTCGTTGATGGCATGCGCATTACCCTGTACCCCTTGTACCAGCCAGCCGGAGATCGCCATGCCGGTCACGCCGATGGCGGTGGACAGCAAAACAATCAGGGCGAGCTGATTCACGAGCGTTAGCGGAGATAAGCATCTTTTTAACATAGAGTGGGCGTGCTCCTGACGTGGCCTGCTTGCAGGAATGGCGCTATTCTGGTGCATACCCTGGAGTATACCCATACCAATAAAGGATTACCCCTAAATTGCCAACGGAGTAGGGGGAAAGAGGTGGGCGCTGCAGGGAACCGTCAGTGCCGTGAAAAACCACGTCTTTTTTACCGAATTAGCCTACTCACTAAGGGTGAGGCCTTATTTTACGCCGCAAATCCTCCCACTTTTCCTTTGATTTATATCAACTTACCGCCGCCCTAAAACCCTAATGTTTGCAGCATCATTCGAGAATCAGAGGTGTCTATGAGTCACTCATCCGCTCCCGAAAGGGAAAATGGTGCCGTTATTACTGACTGGCGTCCAGAGGATCCGGCGTTCTGGCAACAGCGCGGCCATCGTGTAGCAAGCCGGAATCTGTGGATTTCCGTGCCGTGCTTGTTGTTAGCGTTTTGCGTGTGGATGTTGTTTAGCGCGGTGGCGGTAAACCTGCCCAAAGTCGGGTTTACGTTCACAACCGATCAGCTGTTTATGCTGACCGCGCTGCCGTCGCTGTCAGGCGCGCTGCTGCGCGTCCCTTACGCGTTTATGGTGCCGGTCTTCGGCGGCCGTCGCTGGACGGCGTTCAGTACGGGCATCATGATCGTCCCATGCGTGTGGCTCGGCTTCGCGGTGCAGGATACCTCCACGCCGTTCAGCGTGTTCGTGATTATCTCCCTGCTGTGCGGCTTTGCCGGGGCGAACTTCGCCTCCAGCATGGCGAACATCAGCTTCTTCTTCCCGAAAGCGAAGCAGGGCGGCGCGCTGGGGATTAACGGCGGTCTGGGCAATATGGGCGTGAGCGTGATGCAGCTGATCGCGCCCCTGGCGATCTCGGTCTCCATTTTTGCAGCCTTTGGCGGCGGTGGCGTTGAGCAGGCGGATGGTTCTTCCCTCTATCTGCAAAACGCAGCCTGGATCTGGGTGCCGTTCCTCGTGATCTTCACCCTTGCAGCCTGGTTCTTTATGAATGACCTGTCCGCGTCGAAGGCGTCGCTGAGCGAACAGCTGCCGGTGCTGAAGCGTGGACACCTCTGGGTGATGGCGCTGCTGTATCTGGCGACCTTCGGTTCGTTTATCGGCTTCTCGGCGGGCTTCGCGATGCTGTCGAAAACGCAGTTCCCGGACGTGCAGATCCTGCAATTCGCCTTCTTCGGTCCTTTCATTGGCGCACTGGCGCGTTCGCTGGGGGGCATGATCTCCGACCGTCTGGGCGGGACCCGCGTGACGCTGGTTAACTTCGTCGTGATGGCAGTCTTCTGTGCGCTGCTGTTCCTGACGCTGCCTGCTGACGGACAGGGCGGGAGCTTCATCGCCTTCTTCGGCGTGTTTATGGTGCTGTTCCTGACGGCCGGGCTGGGGAGTGCGTCTACCTTCCAGATGATCTCCGTGATCTTCCGCAAGCTGACGATGGACCGCGTGAAGGCGCAGGGCGGAAGCGAAGAGCAGGCGATGCGTGAAGCGGCAACGGATACGGCTGCAGCCCTGGGCTTTATCTCTGCGATTGGCGCAATTGGTGGCTTCTTTATTCCGAAAGCGTTCGGCATCTCACTGGATCTGACCGGCTCTCCGGCGGGTGCAATGAAGGTCTTCCTCATCTTCTATATCGCCTGCGTTGTGATTACGTGGCTGGTATATGGCCGTAATACCAAAAAAAATAAGTAAGTGTGATTATCCGTTTACGCGGCCTTCGGGCCGCGTTTTTTTGGGGTCAAAATAGTTACAACATACTGAAAGCTCTTCTCAGGAAATCCGCAGGCAACACTGTGATCGCCATCGCTTTCCAGGGCGCTCTACCCCTTAATACCTGAGATGTTAAATTTTGCCTGGTCTTTTGTAGGATGAAATTAAAATAACCTTATATTTCATATAGATATGAAATTT
The DNA here is from genome assembly GCF_000286655.1 of Enterobacter sp. SST3. NCBI lineage: Bacteria > Pseudomonadati > Pseudomonadota > Gammaproteobacteria > Enterobacterales > Enterobacteriaceae > Enterobacter > Enterobacter sp. SST3. The sequence goes on from NZ_ALNS01000003.1 coordinate 46,195, forward strand.
ATAAAGATACCGCTTTGGTGGTATTCGGTGTAATCCCTCGCCTGAAAGTCCCTCGTCGTCTTGATCGTTATCAATTCTCCCTCTCTTTCAGGGCGTTACCTTCGCTGCAAATCAGCAATGTCGATTTAGAGAGCCACAGGCTCCATACAGGAGATACCCGATGAGCAAGTTTTTGGACCGGTTTCGCTACTTCAAGCAGAAGGGCGAAACGTTTGCCGATGGGCACGGCCAGGTTCTGGATACCAACCGGGACTGGGAAGACGGTTACCGCCAGCGCTGGCAGCATGACAAAGTCGTCCGTTCTACCCACGGCGTAAACTGCACTGGCTCATGTAGCTGGAAGATTTTCGTTAAAAACGGTCTGGTGACGTGGGAAATGCAGCAGACCGACTACCCGCGCACCCGTCCGGATATGCCGAACCATGAACCGCGCGGCTGCCCGCGCGGCGCCAGCTACTCCTGGTATCTCTACAGCGCCAACCGTCTCAAATATCCGCTGATGCGTAAACGCCTGATGAAAATGTGGCGTGAAGCGAAAGTGCAGCACAGCGATCCGGTTGATGCGTGGGCATCCATCATCGAGGACGCCGACAAAGCGAAAAGCTTCAAGCAGGCGCGCGGTCGCGGTGGTTTCGTTCGCTCTTCCTGGAAAGAGGTGAACGAGCTGATTGCCGCCTCCAACGTCTACACCGTGAAAACCTACGGTCCTGACCGCGTGGCAGGCTTCTCGCCAATCCCGGCGATGTCGATGGTCTCTTACGCTTCCGGCGCGCGCTATCTCTCCTTAATCGGCGGTACCTGCCTGAGCTTCTACGACTGGTACTGCGACCTGCCGCCAGCGTCTCCACAGACCTGGGGCGAACAGACCGACGTACCGGAGTCCGCCGACTGGTACAACTCCAGCTACATCATCGCCTGGGGCTCAAACGTGCCGCAGACCCGTACGCCGGACGCGCACTTCTTTACCGAAGTCCGTTACAAAGGCACCAAAACCGTTGCGGTGACCCCGGACTACGCGGAAATCGCCAAGCTGTGTGACCTGTGGCTAGCACCGAAACAGGGGACCGATGCCGCGATGGCGATGGCGATGGGCCACGTCATGCTGCGCGAGTTCCATCTGGATAAACCAAGCCAGTACTTCACCGACTACGTCCGTCGCTACACCGACATGCCGATGCTGGTGATGCTCGAAGAGCGTGACGGCTACTACGCCGCAGGCCGTACGCTGCGCGCCGCCGATCTGGTGGACGCGCTGGGCCAGGAAAATAACCCAGAGTGGAAAACCGTCGCCTATAACAGCAACGGCGAGCTGGTGGCGCCAAACGGCTCTATCGGCTTCCGCTGGGGCGAGAAGGGCAAGTGGAACCTTGAGCAGCGTAACGGCACGACCGGTGAAGAGACGGAACTGCGTCTGAGCATGCTGGGTAGCCAGGACGAGATTGCGGATGTGGGCTTCCCGTACTTTGGCGGCGAAGGTTCCGAGCACTTCAACAAGGTTGAGCTGAAAAACGTGCTGATGCACAAGCTGCCGGTGAAACGCCTGCAGCTGGCCGACGGGACTACCGCGCTGGTCACCACCGTCTATGACCTGACCATGGCGAACTACGGCCTGGAACGCGGTCTGGGTGATGAAAACTGCGCCACCGGCTATGACGACGTGAAGGCTTATACCCCGGCATGGGCGGAGCAGATCACCGGCGTTCCACGCGCGCAGATCGTGCGTATCGCCCGCGAGTTTGCGGAAAACGCCGACCAGACCCACGGTCGCTCCATGATCATCGTCGGTGCGGGTCTTAACCACTGGTATCACCTCGATATGAACTACCGTGGTCTGATCAACATGCTGATCTTCTGCGGCTGCGTCGGCCAGAGCGGCGGCGGCTGGGCGCACTACGTGGGTCAGGAAAAACTGCGTCCGCAGACCGGCTGGCAGCCGCTGGCGTTTGCCCTTGACTGGCAGCGTCCGGCACGCCACATGAACAGCACCTCCTACTTCTATAACCACTCCAGCCAGTGGCGCTACGAGACGGTCACCGCGCAGGAGCTGCTGTCGCCGATGGCGGATAAATCCCGCTACAGCGGCCATCTGATTGACTTCAACGTGCGCGCTGAACGCATGGGCTGGCTGCCGTCTGCGCCGCAGCTGGGCACTAACCCGCTGCGCATTGCACAAGAGGCGAAGAAAGCGGGCATGTCGCCGGTGGATTACACCGTCAAATCCCTGAAGGAAGGCTCCATCCGCTTCGCGGCAGAACAGCCTGAGAACGGCAAAAACCATCCGCGCAACCTGTTCATCTGGCGCTCCAACCTGCTGGGCTCGTCCGGTAAAGGTCACGAGTACATGCTGAAATACCTGCTGGGTACCGAAAACGGCATCCAGGGGAAAGATCTCGGCAAGCAGGGCGGCGTGAAGCCGGAAGAGGTGGAGTGGAAAGACAACGGTCTGGACGGCAAGCTGGATCTGGTGGTGACGCTGGACTTCCGTCTGTCCAGCACCTGCCTGTACTCCGATATCGTGCTGCCAACCGCCACCTGGTACGAAAAAGACGACATGAATACCTCGGATATGCATCCGTTTATTCATCCGCTGTCTGCGGCCGTTGACCCGGCGTGGGAATCAAAAAGCGACTGGGAAATCTACAAAGACATCGCGAAGACATTCTCCGAAGTCTGCGTGGGGCACCTCGGCAAAGAGACTGACGTGGTAACGCTGCCTATCCAGCACGACTCTGCCGCCGAACTGGCGCAGCCGCTGGACGTGAAGGACTGGAAAAAAGGCGAATGCGACCTGATCCCGGGCGTGACCGCACCGCACATCATTCCGGTTGAGCGTGACTACCCGGCAACGTACGAGCGCTTTACCTCTATCGGCCCGCTGATGGAGAAAATCGGTAACGGCGGGAAAGGGATCGCCTGGAACACCCAGAGCGAAATGGACCTGCTGCGCAAGCTCAACTACACCAAAGCGGACGGCCCGGCGAAAGGCCAGCCCATGCTGAACACGGCGATTGATGCGGCAGAGATGATCCTGACCCTGGCCCCGGAAACCAACGGCCACGTCGCGGTGAAGGCCTGGGCGGCGCTGAGCGCGTTCACCGGTCGCGACCATACGCATCTGGCGACGAATAAAGAGGAAGAGAAAATCCGCTTCCGCGATATTCAGGCCCAGCCGCGCAAGATTATCTCCAGCCCGACCTGGTCAGGTCTGGAAGACGAGCATGTGTCCTATAACGCGGGCTACACCAACGTTCACGAGCTGATCCCATGGCGCACCCTGTCCGGCCGCCAGTCGCTGTATCAGGATCACCAGTGGATGCGCGACTTCGGTGAAAGCCTGCTGGTGTACCGTCCGCCTATCGACACCCGCTCCGTGAAAGCGGTGATGGGCGCGAAATCGAACGGTAACCCGGAGAAGGCGCTGAACTTCCTGACGCCGCACCAGAAGTGGGGGATCCACTCCACCTACAGCGACAACCTGCTGATGCTGACCCTGTCGCGCGGCGGTCCGATTGTCTGGATGAGCGAAACGGATGCCAAAGATCTGGGTATTGAAGATAACGACTGGATCGAAGTGTTCAACAGCAACGGTGCCCTGACGGCGCGTGCGGTGGTGAGCCAGCGCGTACCGGCCGGGATGACCATGATGTACCACGCGCAGGAACGTATCGTGAACCTGCCGGGGTCAGAGATCACCGAACAGCGCGGCGGGATCCACAACTCCGTGACCCGCATTACGCCGAAGCCGACCCACATGATCGGTGGCTATGCGCAGCTGGCCTACGGCTTTAACTACTACGGCACCGTAGGATCGAACCGCGATGAGTTCGTGGTGGTACGTAAGATGAAGAATATTAACTGGTTAGACGGCGAAGGTAATGACCAGGTACAGGAGAGCGTAAAATGAAAATTCGTTCACAAGTCGGCATGGTGCTGAATCTGGATAAATGCATCGGCTGCCATACCTGCTCGGTCACCTGTAAAAACGTCTGGACCAGCCGCGAAGGTATGGAATACGCCTGGTTCAACAACGTGGAAAGCAAGCCGGGCACCGGCTTC